>NZ_JBSFRK010000019.1:0-163106 GCF_053589195.1 Streptomyces sp. NPDC003379
GCTACGGCATTCGCGGGGGGGTGGCCGACGGTCATGCCCAGCGAGGGTGTCGCCAGGGGCCCTCCCCCCCCCCCCCCGCGCGTTCCTCCTGCCGGCCGGCCGGGATGTCGTACTCGGCGGGGGCTCACCCGATGTCGACCACGCGTGCCCAGTCGGGCGGCAGATCCGGCACGTAATCGGGGTCGTCCTCGTCCCACGACCCGTCGGCTCCCTGCCGGGGGAAGAGGCCCACGACCGTCCGGCACGGCGGCCGCGTGGCCGGCCACGGCGTCTGGCCGTCGGTCAGGACGACGATGACATCGGGGCGCGGATTCACCCGGAGCGCCTTGGCGAAGCCCGTACGCAGATCCGTGCCGCCGCCGCCCATCAGCGGAATGCCTTCACCGCGGCAGAGCGGGTGCACGAGCCGGGCGGACGCGTCGCACGGCAGCACGGTCACCAGGTCCCGACGGCCGCCCACGGCACGGGAGATCGCGGCGACTTCCAGGAGCGCGCTGCCCAGTTCGGCGTCGCTGACCGAGCCGGAGGTGTCGATGACCACGCAGACCCGAGGCGGCCTGCGCCGCAGGCTCGGCAGCACGACGCCGGGCACCCCGGCCGAGCGCCGCGCCGGCCGGCCATATGTGTAGTCCTCGCCCACGCCGGGGCCGGAGGCCGCCGACCGGACGGCCGCGCCCAGCAGCTCCCGCCACGCCTGCGGCGGATGGAACGCCTCCTCCGCCCACCGCTGCCAGCTCTTCGGGGTCCTGCCGGGCCGGGCGGTGATGCCCTGCGCCACCCGGAACCGCACCGCGTCCCGTTCCTGCGCGCTGAGTCCGTGCGCGCCGTCCGGGCCCAGCTCCCACTCCCGTTCCAGCCCGTCGGCGCCGCTGCCGCAGTCCAGCCAGGCCATGGCCTGCGTACGCGGACCGAGCCGGAACTGGCGCAGGTAGTCCTCCATGAGCTCCCCTTCGGCAAGCCCCAACGTCCCCGGCGACACGGCACCCTCGGGCCGGACCAGACCGTCACCGAACACGTCGTCGTTGATCTCGCAGTCCGCGGCGATGTTCATCCGCAGCCGTTCCCCCGGACCGGTCAGACCGCGCTCCCGCGCCACCCGGTCACTGCGTCCGTGGTGGTCGCGCAGCAGGTGGGACACCTCGTGCACCCACACCGCGGCCAGTTCCTCCACCGGCGTCCCGGCCACGAAGCCGGGTGAGACGTAGCACCGCCAGTGCCGGTCCACGGCCATGGTCGGCACCCGCCGCGACTCGACGGTGTGCAGGGCGAACAGGGCCGTCGCCAAGTACGGGCGGGCCCGGGCCGCTTGCAGCCGGGCGGCGAAGAGCTTGTCGCGGTCCAGCGCTGACAGGGCTCCCACCGTGTCCGGGATCATCGGCCGGCCTTGGTGGCCACCCGGGCCCGGGCCGCCGCGCGGTCGGCCCGCTGGGACAGGGACACCGTTCCGGCGAGGCGCTCGATCGACGCCGGTACGTCCCAGTCCGCGCGGCGCAGCGAGGCGAGCGTCGTCGCGGGGACGACGACCAGGTCAGGGGCGCCGGTCTCCACCGCCCGGACCAGGAGCGCCCACGCCGCGTCCCAGCGGGACTTCTCCGGCCTCCCGCGCACCGCCTCCACCACGCCGTCGAGTACGGCCTGGCGCAGATCCCCCCGCTCGGGCAGGGCGGCGCCCGCCGGGTCGGCGAGCAGCACCTCGGGGTCCGGGAGGTCCATCCGGTCCAGGCCCGCCAGCAGTTCGAGCCCCGGGCCGTCCCCCACGGCGCCCCTGACGAGCAGGGAGAGCACCTCACGGGAGGAGCCGGCGGCGGTCGCGAAGGCGATCAGGCGCAGGGCCGTCTCCCAGCTCCGTGGGGACGGCCAGGCGCCGCCCCGGCGCGCTTCGCCACTGGGCAGCCGGTGGACGAGTCCGGGGCGGGCGGCGAGGAGCCCGCAGACCGCGCGGCGGGCGAAGTCCGCGGCCTCCGGCAGCTTCTGAGGGGCGAGCCGCGGGAGGGTCGCGCGGGGCCAGGTGCCACCGAGGCCGCGTACGACGACCTCGTGGTCGTGGGTCCACTGAAGATGGACGAAGCGGTTGGCCAGGGGCGGACTCAGCTCCCAGCCGTCGGCCGCCGACGAACGCGGGTTGGCGGCGGCCACGATCCGGACGCCGGGCGGCAGCCGCAGGGCACCGATCCGCCGCTCCAGGACGAGGCGGAGCAGGGCGGCCTGCACGGCCGGGGGCGCGGTGGACAACTCGTCCAGGAACAGCAGCCCGCGCCCGGCCCGCACCAGGCGCACGGCCCAGTCCGGCGGGGCCATCGGGACGCCCTGCTCGGCGGGGTCGTCTCCGACGATGGGCAGGCCCGAGAAGTCGGACGGCTCGTGGACACTGGCGATCACCGTGGTCAGCGGCAGGTCGAGGGACGTGGCGAGCTGGGCGATGGCCGCGGTCTTGCCGATGCCCGGCTCGCCCCACAGGAGCACGGGCAGGTCCGCGGAGACGGCCAGGGCCAGCGCCTCCAGCTGGGTGTCGGGGCGCGGCTCGGTGGCCGTGTCCCGCAGCAGGGCCAGCAGGGCATCGGCGACGCCGAGTTGGGAGGAGGGGGGCTCGGTGGGCGCGAGCGGGGTGGACGTGGGCATGTGTGATCACCTTTGGGTTCGTGGCGTACGGAGGAGAGGCGCTCATGGATCATGGTGAGCCGCGTGGGGCCGAGGGCGAACGCCCGCACAGCGGGCCCGGGTTCAGCGAAGGGTCGAGTGACGCGGGCGTGAGCGGCGTTCACGTGAACGCCCTTGGGCCGGCGGGACGCGGTCGGGCGCGGGGCCCGACAGACCGGCCCTGTAGAGCCCGTACGTGATCCGCCCGAGCGCGGCCCTCTCCAGCTCGTCCCGCAGAGCGCCGTCGCGGAGCACCGCGTCGGGACCCAGCAGGTTCTCGACGACGGCCAGCGCACCCGCGGTGTCGCCGTGGTCCAGGCGTTCGCGGACGTCGGCGAGGCAGGACGGATGGCGGTGCGCCGCGTCGATCGCCTGAAGGCAGGGCAGCGGAGTGCCGGACAGCGCGGCCAGCAGCTCCTCCCGCCGGATCTCGGCCGGATCGTGGTCCAGCGCGGTCAACACCCCGTTGACCAGGCCGATGTGGTGTTCGGCCCCCCGGCACTTCACCGGCCGCGGCTGTCCTGCCCGCCGGAGCGCGGGGGAGGGGCCGGTCGGTGAGCAACCCGGGGCCAGCGCCGATGCGACCAGCGGGTGCAGCCGCTCGACGTCGATCGAACCGGTGCGGACCAGCTCCAGGTCGGGCGGCACCCAGGTCGCCGCGTCGGGCAGGACCGGCAGCGTGGAGGCGCTGCCGTCCGTGGGCGCGGGCGTGATCCGCGGGTCGACGGCGGGCTCGGTGCGGCCCGGGACGGGGTCCAGGACCAGCCGGTGCCGGGCGTCGACCCGCACGAGGACCGGGCCCGAGGGCCGCCCTTCGGCGCGGAGCAGGAGGTCCGCCTCGGCCGCCCAACGGTCGAGGGCGTACGGGTGCCCGTGTCCACGTCCGTCCGGCAGTGCGTCCGCGCCCACCACGGGGCTGCCCTCACTGGGCGGTCGATCGGCTCCGGAACGGGTCCGCAGCTCATCCGCCCTGCGCGCGTCCCACAGATGTCGGTGCAGATCGAGGCGGAACCGTCGGCTGGGACGCGGATGCGGGTGGTGCGAGGCGCCGGCATCGAAGCGGGAGCCCGCGCCGGAGCGGGAGCCGTCCCACAGCGCGAGGCTGATCCGCTGACCGGACTCGGCCCATGTCGGTGCCGTCCTGGCCACGAGGTACAGGGGGCCCGCGCCGCCGCGCCCCGCGTCGGCGTACCGCGCCAGGGCGATGGTCAGGCCGGGGCGCAGCAGTCCGTCGGGAGCGATCCTCGGCATGTGCCAGCGCAGGAGGTCCGGAGCCAGGTGACGCAGGTCGTCCCGGAGCCGGGCCGCGAGTTCCGTGCCATGGGTGCGGGCAACGGAGCGCGGATGGAGGTCGAGGTCGAAGTCCGCGGCGGCGCACGCCCCCGCCCAGTCGCCGACATGGCGGCGGGCGGTCGCGGACTCGATCATGGGCAGCGGCACGGCGAACTCTCGCACGCGCGACCAGAAGGAGAGGCGGGAATCCCCGCGCGCTGTGTGAGTGAGCATCAGCACTCACCTTGCGCGGACGGGGCCCCCAATCTGTGAACAGAGTGAGTCGTCATCGCGGCGATCGTAGCGCTCTCCAGTTCGATCTACCAGGTGATTTCGGCGAGACGGAAGCCGCGGCTGAAGGCATCGCATCACCGGGGGCAACCCATAAGGCAGCCTTATGGGGTCATAAATCTGACCCGGCTACTTACTTAGGCATGCCTTAGCTTAGGCTTCCCGGTGAGTACCTGATCACCGCTCGAAGGGAACTGAACATGCCTCGCCCTCTGCGGGTAGCCATTGTCGGAGCCGGCCCCGCCGGGATCTACGCTGCCGACGCGCTGCTGAAGTCGGCGGTGGCTGTCGAACCCGGTGTGTCGATCGACCTCTTCGAGCGGATGCCGGCCCCCTTCGGTCTGATCCGTTACGGCGTGGCCCCCGACCACCCCCGCATCAAGGGCATCATCACGGCCCTGCACCAGGTGCTCGACAAGCCCCAGATCCGGCTCTTCGGCAACGTCGACTACCCGAACGACATCAGCCTCGACGACCTGCGCAGCTTCTACGACGGGGTGATCTTCTCCACCGGTGCGACGGCCGACCGCGCCCTGGACATACCCGGCGTCGACCTCGACGGCTCGTACGGCGCCGCCGACTTCGTGTCCTGGTACGACGGCCACCCCGACGTGCCGCGGACCTGGCCGCTGGAGGCCGAGAAGGTCGCCGTCCTCGGCGTCGGGAACGTCGCGCTCGACGTGGCCCGCATCCTCGCCAAGACCGCCGACGAGCTGCTGTCGACCGAGATCCCGCCCAACGTCCACGAGGGCCTGAAGGCCAACAAGGCGCTGGAGGTCCACGTCTTCGGCCGCCGCGGCCCCGCGCAGGCGAAGTTCAGCCCGATGGAGCTGCGGGAGCTGGACCACTCCCCGAACATCGAGGTCATCGTCGACCCCGAGGACATCGACTACGACGACGGGTCGATCGCCACGCGGCGAGGCAACAAGCAGGCCGACATGGTCGCCAAGACCCTGGAGAACTGGGCGATCCGCGACGTCGGCGACCGCCCGCACAAGCTGTTCCTGCACTTCTTCGAGTCGCCGGTCGAGATCCTCGGCGAGGACGGCAAGGTCGTCGGCCTGCGCACCGAGCGCACCGCCCTGGACGGCACCGGCAACGTCAAGGGCACCGGCGAGTTCAAGGACTGGGACCTCGGCGCCGTCTACCGCGCCGTCGGCTATCTCTCCGACGAACTGCCCAAGCTGCCCTGGGACGTCGCGTCGGGCACGGTTCCCGACCAGGCTGGCCGGGTGATCGAGGAGACCGGCGAGCACCTCGGCTCGACGTACGTCACCGGCTGGATCCGGCGCGGGCCCGTGGGGCTCATCGGACACACCAAGGGCGACGCCAACGAGACGGTCGCCAGCCTCCTCGACGACCACAGGAACGGCCGTCTGCACACCCCCGAGGCGCCCGCTCCGGAGGCCGTGGACGCGTTCCTCGGGGAGCGGAACGTCCGCTTCACCACGTGGGACGGCTGGTACCGCCTCGACGCCGCGGAGAAGGCGCTGGGCGAGCCGCAGGGCCGCGAGCGCGTGAAGATCGTCGAGCGCGAGGACATGCTCGACGCGAGCGGCGCCTGAGGTCTCCCACCCGGGTCGTCAGCCGAGGTGACGCGTGTCGCCCAGGCTGACGACCTGCCGGTTGTGGAAGAAGTCGTCCTCCCGCAGCACCGTGATGCTGCCGGAGGGCGCCCGGAAACTGACCGAGCCCAGCGACTCGTACGGCATCCTGATCCAGGCCGCCACGACGAACGTCAGCGCGAAGCCGTGCGTCACGACGATCTGGTGCCCGCCGGGGCGGCGCAGCAGCTCGTCCATGGCCGCGTAGACGCGCCGCGCGCACTCCCCTCTCGTCTCGGCGCCCGCGACGCCCTCCTGGTGGCCCATCCGGTCACCGTCGGCCGGCGGCGGGACGAACCGCCGGTCCAGCCACTCCTGCGGCCGCCCCTCGGCCTCCCCGTAGGACTTCTCCCGCAGTCTGCGGTCCAAGGACGTCTGTACGCCGAACAGTTCCGCCGCCGCCTGTGCCGTCTGCCGGGCGCGTCGCAGATCAGGAGATCAGCTCCACTTCCGCGCCCTCGGGGATCCGGGCCCGCAGCGCCCCGGCGATGGAGGACGCCGCGCTCCGGCCCGCCGCGGTGAGGTGCGAGTCGTGCCAGCCGCCGACCACGCGCTCGACGTGATGGGTCGCCTCCGGGTGGGCGATGACGTACATGCTGCGCATCAGTGCCTGCCTTTCCTGCGGGTACCCACCATGCGTGACGCGTGGCTGATTCCCTGTGCCCGAAGCCGAGTCGGCGCCCGGCGGACGTACCATGACCGTCGATCGGGGGCGGGGTCGCAGCGAGGGGCCGGAGAGCGGGGAACACGGAGCGGGGGCGGTGCGGGGCAAGACCCATGGAGATGGGCGTGGACACGGACATGCACTACCGCTTGCTGGGGCCGGTCGAGGCATGGCGCGAGGGGCGCCGCCTGGCGCTCGGCGGCCCCAAGCCCCGCGCGCTGCTCGCGGCGCTCCTCCTGGAGCCCGGCCGTGTGGTCTCCGCCGACGCACTGATCGACGCGATCTGGGGCGACCGGCCGCCGGACACGGCACGCTCCCTGATCCAGTCGTACGTCTCGGCACTGCGCCGCGCGCTGTCCGCCGACGTGATCGAGACACAGCCGCCCGGCTATCTGATCCACGCCGACGCCGACGTCGTCGACCGCGCCGCGTTCGAGCGGCTCACGGGACAGGGGCGGCAGGCGGCCGCCGCGGGCGACCACGCCGCCGCCGCCCGGCTCCTGAGCGAGGCCCTCGCGCTCTGGCGCGGCCCCGCCCTCGGCGGCATCGGCGAGACCCTGCGGGCCATGGCGGATCAGCTGGAGGAGGCCCGGCAGGCGGCCCTGGAGGAGCGGATCGCCGCGGACCTCGCCCAGGCCGGCCGGGAGACGGAACTGGTCGCCGAACTCACCGCCCTCGTCGCCACCCACCCCACGCGGGAGCGGCTGCGCGGCCAACTGATGCTCGCCCTCTACCGGTTGGGGCGCCAGGCGGACGCGCTCGCGGTGTACACGGAGGGCCGCGACGTACTCGCCGAAGAGCTGGGCATCGACCCCGGGCCGGGGCTCCGGGCGATGCACGAGGCGATCCTGCGGGCGGACGAGGAGCTGCTGCCCGCCGCCCGGATCACACCGGTGGCCGGCGACACCGCCGTCGGCGAACGCCCGCGCCCCCACGACGCGGGCCCGCCGCCCGCCCCGGCCCTCCTGCCGCCCGCCATCGGCGACTTCACCGGACGTGAGGCGCAGCTCAGCGAGGTGCGGGCCGCCCTGACCGGCCCCGGGCCGCGCGAGGCCATGCCCGTCGTCGCCGTCACGGGACCCGGCGGCGTCGGCAAGTCCGTCCTGGGCGTCACCGCCGCGCACCGGGTCGCCGAGGCCTACCCGGACGGGCAGCTCTACGCCGAACTGCGCGGCGCCACCGACCCCGTGGCCCCCGGCGAGGTGCTCGGACGCCTGCTGCGCGCCCTGGGAGCCGATCCCCCCGAGGGCGACGCCGAGCGCAGGGACCTCTTCCGCAGCCTGGTCGCCGGGCGCCGCGTCCTGCTCGTACTCGACGACGCGGGCAGCGAGTCACAGGTGCGCCCGCTGCTGCCGGGCAGCGCCACCTGCGGCGTCCTGATCACCGCGCGCGCCCGGCTCGGCGCCCTGCCCTGCACCCACCGCACCGACCTCGACGTGCTCGACACACGGCCCGGCGCCGACCTGCTCGCCCGGGTCGCGGGCGAGTGGCGCGTGCGCGACGAGCCCGACGCCGTGCGCCGCGTCGTCGAGCTGTGCGGCGGCCTCCCGCTGGCCCTGCGCATCGCCGGGGCCCGCCTCGCGACCCGCAAACACTGGACGGCGCGCACCCTCGCCGAGCGGCTCGCCGACGAACGCCACCGCCTGGACGAACTGTCCGTCGGGGACCTGGAGGTCCGCGCCGGACTCGGCCTGAGCTACCGGGCCCTGGACGCCCCCGCCCGCACCGCGCTGCGCCGCCTCGGCCTGCTCGCCGCGCCCGACGTCGCCTCCTGGGTGATCGCCGCCCTGCTGGACGTGCCGGAGACCGAGGCGGAGCGCGTCGTGGAGCAGCTCATCGACGCCCAGCTGCTGCACTGCACCGTCGTCGACCGCGCCGGACAGGCCCGGTACAGGCCGCACGACCTCGTACGGGTCTACGCGGCCGAACGCGCCGAGGCCGAGGACACCCCCGCCGAACGCTCCGCCGCCATCGGCAGGGCGCTGGGCGCCGGGCTCTGGCTCACCGGCCGCGTCGCGTCCGCCACACCGTCCGGCGCCGTCGAACTGCACCGCGGCTTCCTCGACTCGGGCGGCCCGGTCGGCGCCGCGTCCGACGCCATGCGCCACCTCGTGCGGCCCGTCGGGCCCGACGCCACCCGGCGGGCGCTCGCCGACCCGGCCGCCTGGTTCGAAGCCGAGGCCGACGCGTTCGCCGCCGCCGTCGAACGCGCAGCCGCCTACGACCTGCACACCCTGGCCTGCGAGGCCGCGGCCGCCCTCTGCTCGTCCGCGTACGCCGTCGGCAACCGCTTCGAGGCCTGGTGGCGCAGCCACGACGCCGCCCTGGCCGCCGCCCGCCGCGCCGAGGACCGCTCCGGCGAGGCCCTGCTGCTCATCGGTCTCGGCCAACTCCGCTACGAGCAGGACCGGTTCGACGAGTCGCAGGTCTACTTCCGCCAGGCCGCCGGGCTCTGCGCCGAACTCGGCGACGGGCGCGGCCGGGCCGCCGCCCTCGCCGGACTCGGCAGCGCCCTGCGCGAAGCGGGCCGGCTGCGCGCCGCCCTCGACGTGCTCGGCCGGGCGGTCGAGGGCTTCCGCGGTCTCCAGGACGATCCGGGGCTCGGGCTCTCCTGCCGGTTCGCCGGCACGGTCCACCTCGAACTGGGCGAACACGAGCAGGCGTTCACCCTCCTCGACGAGTCGCTGCGGGCCTACCGCAGCCTCGGCAGCCGCCGCGGCGAGGCGCTCACGCTGCGCTCGATCAGCCTGGTGCACCGCGCGCTCGGCGCGTACGAGGAGGCGGAGGAGCTGTCGGACCGCGCGGTGGACCTCCTGCGCGTCATCGGCGACCCGCTCATGTCGGCGTACGCGGTGCAGGCGCGGGCCAAGTGCCGCTTCCGGCTCGGCAGGTGGGCCGAGGCGGGCACCGATCTGCGGGACGTCCTCGCCACCTGCCGCTCCCACCACGACCGCTTCGGCGAGGCGCTCGCCCTGCGCACACTCGGCGAGTGCGAACTGGCCGCAGGACGCCCCGACGCCGCCGAGAAGCACCTCACGGCGGCGGCCACGCTCTGGGCCGCCCTGGAGCTGCCGCTGCCCCGGGCCCGCACCCTGCGCGACCTCGCCGCCGCGCGTGAGGCCCTGGGCGAACGGGACCAGGCGCTCACGCTGCGCGCCGAGGCACAGGAGGTCTTCACCGCGTACGAGGCACGAGAACGGGATGAGGGGGACGGCTGACCGTCCCGGCCGTGGCTCGGGGACGACTTGGCGCGGTTTTGCAGAGAACTTGCAGCGCCTTGCGGGACGCTCTACGTGTCGGCGGCGCCAAAGGGTCGACAACACGGGGGACGAATGCAACGGGGGATCTAACGGGGGAAAGGTCACTGTTGCCTCGCACGGCCCATACGACCGCGACAGTCGGCCGTATGGGCCGTACTTCGCGTGGAGCCACTGCAAGGCGGGGGACTCCGGGGGCGGGCCGTGGCCCGCCCCCGGAGCTGTGCCCGTCACTCCTGCCACGAAGGGGCCGAGCATGCCGCCGATCATCCTCATGAACGATCCACGCGTGGTCGGCATCCCGGTCCACGAGTGCGGCGAGGCCCTCGTCGACCTGCGCCAGCTGCCCTTCGTCGATGTCGACGAGCGTCTCGCCGACCCGGCGGGGGCCTACGCCCAGCTGCGCGAGGGCGTCGTCTGGCGGCTCGCCCGCGCCGCCCGGCTGCTGCCCGAGGGCCTGCGCCTGCTGGTCACCGAGGGCTACCGCCCGCTCGACCTGCAGATCAAGTACTACGAGGAGTACGCCGCCGAACTCAGACGCGCCCACCCCGACTGGTCGGCCGACCACCTCCACCGGCAGACGAGCCGCTCCCTGTCACCGCCCGAGGTGGGCCCGCACGTCGCGGGCGCCGCCGTCGACGTGACGCTGTGCACCACGGCCGGGACCGAACTCGACCTCGGCACACCGGTGAACGCCAGCCCCGAGGAGAGCGAAGGCGCCTGCTACACCGAGACCGACCGCATCTGCGCCGCGGCCCGCCGCAACCGCCGCACACTGAGCGCGGCACTGGCCACGGCGGGCCTCGTCAACTACCCCACCGAGTGGTGGCACTGGTCGTACGGCGACCGCTACTGGGCCCACACGACCAGCGCACCCACCGCCCACTACGGCCCGGTGACGTTCGGCGCGCGCACCGGGCCGCAGGGCGTGTCGCCTCACGCCTAGGCCCTGCCCGGCTGACCCTTCTAGCCGAGGGGCACGTCCAGGCGCGCGCGGCGGTGGCTGAACGCGGCGATGGAGTGCGGGCCGTGGTAGCTGCCCATGCCGCTCTCGCCGACGCCGCCGAACGGCAGGTCCGGCACGCGCAGGTGCGCCATCGGCAGCCCGAAGCCCAGCCCGCCGGACGAGGTCTCCGCGGCGAGGCGCCGCCGGGTGGTCTCGTTCTCCGTGAAGCCGTAGAGGGCGAGCGGCTTGTCGCGGTCGTTGATGAAGGCGATGGCCTCGTCCAGGCCGGCGACCTCGACGATGGGCAGGACGGGCCCGAAGATCTCCTCCCGCATGACGGGGTCCTCGCCCGTCACCCCGGCCAGGACGGTCGGCGCGATGTACACGTCGTCGCGGTCGGTGCGCCCGCCGAACACCGTCGTCCCGGAGTCGAGCAACGCGGCGACGCGGTCGAAGTGCCGCTGGTTCACCATGCGCCCGTACGCCTCTGACGACTGCGGGTCCGGGCCGAACATGCCCTCAAGGGCCTCGGCGAGGGCGACTTCGAGGGCGCGGGCGGTGGCCGGGTCGGTCAGGACGTAGTCCGGCGCCACGCACGTCTGCCCCGCGTTGCGGAACTTGGCGTCGGCCAGGCGCGTGGCGACCGTGGTGATGTCGGCGTCCCGGTCGACGAACACCGGGGACTTGCCGCCCAGTTCCAGCGTGACGGGGGTGAGGTGCTCGGCGGCGGCGCGCATCACGATGCGGCCGACCGTGCCGTTGCCGGTGTAGAAGATGTGGTCGAAGCGCTGGGCGAGCAGCGCCGTGGTCTCCGGGATGCCGCCCTCGACGACGGCGACCGCCTCCGGGTCCAGGTACCGCGGCACGAGACGGGCCATCAGCTCCGAGGTCGCCGGGGCCAGCTCGCTCGGCTTGAGGATGACGGCGTTGCCCGCGGCGAGCGCGCCCGCGACCGGCACGAGCGAGAGCTGCACCGGATAGTTCCAGGGCGCGATGACAAGGACGGTGCCCAGCGGCTCGTACTGCGTACCGGCCGTGGACCCCTGCGGCAGTCCGGCGAGGGCCTCCTGGTCGAGCGGCGTCGGGGTGAGCCACTGGGCCAGATGGGCCAGCGTGTGGTCGATCTCGTGGACGGGGAGGTCGACCTCGGCGGCGTACGCCTCGGGGCGGGGCTTGCGCAGATCGCTGTGGAGGGCGTCGGCGATGGCCTCGCGGTTCTCGGTGAACAGGGCGCGCAGCCGGGTCAGCTGCTCCTCGCGCCAGGCGAGGGGCCGGGTGCGGCCGGTGGCGAAGGTGGCGCGCAGCCGGGCCACGAGGGCCGCGGTGTCCTCGCTGCCTCGGGTCTCTTCGGCGGGGGTGGCGGCGGTGGTGGTCATCAGGATGTTCCTCGGGGGGTGCTGGGAGAAGAGTGGGTGTGAGGGGTGTGGGCGGCGCCGAGCAGGCCCGTCACGAGGGCGGCGGTCGCCGGGGTAAGGAGGTCGCGGGCGCGGGGCGTCGCTTCCAGGCCGACGACCATCGCGACGCAGATGTCGGCGGCCTCGGACGGCTCGACGCCCTCCGTGGTGCCCGCCTCGGTGAACAGGGCGATCAGGAGGTGGCGCAGCTCCGAGGTGGACGCCGTGCAGATCTCGCCGAACAGCCGGGCCTTCCCGTCGAGCAGCTCCGTGGCGTGCGGGGAGTCCCCGGTCAGCTGGAGCACGAGGTCGAGCTTGGCGGCCAGGACGCCGTACAGCCGCTCCCCGTAAGGGGCGTCCGCCTCGGCCGCCTCCCGGGCCCGCCGGAGCGCCTGCTCGTGGAGGCGTCCCGCGAGCCTGCGGAAGGCGTCGTCCTTGCTGCGTACGTACTGGTAGACCGCTGACCGGGACACGCCCATGGTGGCGGCGATGTCGTCCATCGTGGTGCGTCGCGCGCCGTACCGCGTGAGGCAGTCGTAGGCGGCGTCGAGGACCTCGTCGAGCCGGTCGGTGCCCATGGCTCAGGCCAGCTTCTTCAGCAGCTCGGCGGCGAGCGGGGCGGAGGAGGCGGGGTTCTGGCCCGTGACGAGGTTGCGGTCGACGACCACCTTCGGGGCCCACGGCTCACCCTCCTGGAAGTCGACGCCGATCTCGACCAGGCGGTCCTGGAGCAGCCACTTGGCCTTGTCGGCGAGGCCCGCCCGGGTCTCCTCGGCGTTGGTGAAGCCGGTCAGCCGGTACCCGGCGAAGACGTTCGAACCGTCGGCCTTCGTGGCGGCGAGCAGGGCGGCCGGGGCATGGCAGACCACACCCAGCGGCATGCCGATCTCCAGCGCCAGGGCGAGCAGCCTGCCGGAGTCGGCGTTGACCGCGAGGTCCTCCATGGGGCCGTGACCGCCGGGGTAGAAGACGGCGGCGTAGTCGGCGAGGTCCACTTCCTCCAGCTTGACGGGGTGCTGCAGCTCGGTGAAGGAGTCGAGCGCGGCGGCGACCTTGTCGGCGCCCTCCTGGCCGCCGTTGGCCTCCGGCGCGAGCGAGCCGCGGTCGACGGTGGGGACCACGCCGCCCGGGGTGGCGACGACGATCTCGTGGTCGGCCGCCTTGAACGCCTCGTAGGGGGCGACGGCCTCCTCGGCCCAGAAGCCGGTCGGGTGCAGGCTCCCGTCGGCCAGCGTCCAGTGGTCGGCGCCGGTGACAACGAAAAGGATCTTCGACATGGTGGTCTCCGAGGGTGAGGAGGTTCAGTGGCTCTGACGTTTCATGCGCAGAACGTCAGTACGGCGATGTCTCGACGGTAGACCGATCGGACATAACTATCCAATGCGGAAATAAATACGAGGTATCGGAAAACCGATGGGGGAACAGGGAATGCCGGAGCAGAGCGGTGAGCGGCGGGGCTCGACCGTGCCGTCGGTCATACGAACGCTCCGGCATCTGCTGGCCCTGGACGCCACGCACGGCGCCCGTGCGGCGGTGCCCGCGCTGCGCGACACCGTACGACGCGTGCCCGAGCTGTCCGCCGAGCCCGCGAGCCCGCGGCATCTCGACAGTGAGCTGCTCGCCGCGCTCGCCGAGCTGTGCGAGGTCATCGGCTGGATCCTCTTCGACGCCGGACTCCACCGCCACGCCCACCGGGCGAACGCGCGGGCGCTGGCCCTCGCGGAGATCTGCGGTGACCGCTGGACGGCGCGCCTCGTGCTCCTGAACCACAGCATGCTCCAGGCCCATACCGGCCGCCCCCGCGCCGCACTGGAGACCGCCTCCCGGGTGGCGGGGCCCCGCGCGCTCCCGGCCAGGGTCGACGCCCTCGTCCTGATCCGCCGGGCCCACGCCATCGCCCTGCTCGGCGGCCACCGTGAGCCCATGGAGCTGATCCGCCGCGCCCGGAGCCGCTTCCTGGACGGCGTCTCCCGCCACGACCCGCCCTGGGCGTGGTGGATCGACGGCACCGAACTGCTCGGCCACCACGGCTGGGTCCTGGCCCGGCTGCGCCGCTGGAACCAGGCGATCCCGCTCCTGCACCGGGCCGCCACGGCCCCCGGCGGCCCCGCCTACCGTGACCTGTTCGGCGCCCAGCTGCTCTCGGCGCTCGCGGGAGCCGGTGCCTGGCGGGAGGCCGAGGACGTCGTCGTGGATCTCGTGCCCCGCGCCGGCCGCATCGGGTCCGCCCGCACCGCCGGGTCCCTCGCCGCCACGGCGGTCCGGCTGCGCGGCAGCGCGGCGGCCCCCGCCTCGCTGCGCGACGGGGCGGCGCACCTCTTGAAGGTGCTCGACCTCGACGGGCTCAGCGCCCCGGAGCGCCGGCCTTCAGCCCGTCCATGACGAGGTCCATGAGGCGCCCCGCACGCGCCTGCCAGTCACCGTGCGGATCGATCTGCCACAGCCCGGCGATGGCGAGCAGGAAGTCGTCGGGGCTCACCCCGGGGCGGATGGTGCCCGCCTCCTCGTTCGCCTTCAGGAGGAGCGCCACGGCCTGGGTCAGCGGGCCGTGGCCCACCCCGGCGAGGCTGCCGAGCGCGCTGGTCGCACGGCGTATGGCGTCGGCCAGTCCCGCCTTGGCCATCGCGTACTGCACGAGGCGGTCCATCCACTCCCGCAGGGCCTGGTCGGGGGCGCGGGTGTGCAGCAACTGGCAGGCGGTGTCGGAGACCTGCTGCACTTCGTAGCGGTAGACCTCCAGGACCAGGGCCTCGCGGTTGGGGAAGTTGCGGTAGAACGTGCCCTGCCCGACACCCGCCTTCTTCGCGATCGTGCTGAGCGGCGCGTCGCTGCACCGCGTCAGCTCCGCCAGGGCCACTTCCAGGATGCGGTCGCGGTTGCGCTGCGCGTCCGAGCGCAAGGGTGCGTCCTTGTGCTGCCCCACTCGCTCTCCTCCCGCGCCTCACGGCCCGATTCGGCCTTGCTAAGCGGACAGCTGTCCACTAAGTTCGAAGGCTAATGGACAACTGTCCACTTAGGGCCACCATAGCGCCAGACACGGCCAGGGGGCAGTCCGCCGTGCGCGGGACGCCCCTCTCCTTCTCCTGTACAGCGCCACCTCCTCCCGAACCTCCCGCCGGGACCGCCTCGTTCGACGCGATTCGCGAAAGAAGGCTGCTCATGGCTCCATCGACGTCCAGTGCCCTCACCCTGAACATCAACGGCGAGAAGCACACACTGACCGTCGACCACCGCACCACCCTGCTCGACGCGCTGCGCGAGCGGCTCGATCTCACCGGCACCAAGAAGGGCTGCGACCAGGGCCAGTGCGGCGCCTGCACGGTGCTGATGGACGGCCGCCGCGCCGTCTCCTGCCTGCAGCTCGCGGTCGCCGCCGAGGGGCGCGAGATCACCACCATCGAGGGCGTCGCCGACGGTGACCGGCTGCACCCCGTGCAGCAGGCCTTCCTCGACCTGGACGGTTTCCAGTGCGGCTACTGCACCCCCGGACAGATCTGTTCGGCCCTCGGCGTGATCGAGGAGCACGCGGCGGGCTGGCCGAGCGCCGCCACCACCGACGTGCGGCCCGAGGCGGGCGTGCCCGAGCTGACCGCGGAGGAGATCCGCGAGCGGATGAGCGGCAACCTCTGCCGCTGCGGCGCGTACGTGTCCATCGTGCAGGCCGTCGCCAAGGCGGCCCGCGCAGAGGAGGAAGCGATATGAGGGACTTCGAATACCGGCGGGCGCACGACGTGCCCGGGGCGGTCGCCCTGCTCGGCGCCGACCCCGACGCCCGCTACCTCGGCGGCGGCACCAACCTCGTCGACCTGATGAAGACCGGCGTCGAGCGGCCCGCGCTCCTCGTCGACGTACGCGAACTGCCCCTGGACGGCATCGAGTCCACCGACGACGGCGGGCTGCGCGTCGGCGCGACCGTCACCAACAGCGACCTCGCCGCCCACCCCGAAGTGCGGCGCCGCTACCCCGCGCTGGCCGAGGCCGTCCTCGCGGGTGCCTCGGGTCAGCTGCGCAACATGGCGACCGTCGGCGGAAACCTGCTCCAGCGCACCCGCTGCGGCTACTTCACCGATCTCAGCAAGCCCTGCAACAAGCGCGCCCCGGGCACCGGCTGCTCCGCCATCGAGGGCGAGCACCACAACCACGCCATCCTCGGCGCCACCGAGCACTGCGTGGCCACCCACCCCTCCGACATGGGCGTGGCACTCGCCGCCTTCGACGCCGTCGTGACGTACGAAACAGCCGACGGGGCAGGCGAATTGCCGCTCGCGGAGTTCTACCTCCCGGTCGGGGACACCCCGCACCTGGAGACCGCGCTGCCCTCCGGCGCGCTCATCACCGGCGTCATCCTGCCGCCCGCCCCCGTCGCCGCCCACTCCCGCTACCGCAAGGTGCGCGAGCGCGCCTCGTACGCGTTCGCCATCGGCTCCATCGCCGGGGCGCTCGACGTACGCGACGGTGTCGTACGCGAGGCACGTATCGCCTTCGGTGCCGTCGCGTCCCGGCCGTGGCGGGCGCGGGAGGCCGAGCGGACGCTGACCGGGGGCCCGGCGACCGCCGAGGCGTTCGCCGCCGCCGCGGACGCCGAGCTGGCCGCGGCCCGGACGCTGCCCCACAACGCGTACAAGGTGACGCTGACGCGCAACCTCGTCGTGGCCCTGCTGACCGAACTCACCGAGGAGGCCGCCCGATGACCACGACGACCGGACCCACCGCGGTGACGCGCTTCGTCGGCGTCGCGCACACCCGCGTCGAAGGCGTCGAGAAGGTCACCGGCGCGGCGCGCTACGCCGGTGAGATCCCCTTCGCCGACCTCGCCCACGGCTGGCTCGTGCTCTCCACGATCGCCCGCGGCCGCGTCACCTCCGTCGACACCGGACCCGTCCTCGCGATGCCCGGCGTCCTGACCGTCCTGCACCACGGGAACGCGCCGCGCGTCGACGCGGACTACGAAGGGATGCTGGGGCGCCCCGACCCGGTCGTCGGCGTCTTCCAGCACGACCGCGTGCACTTCGTCGGCTGGCCGGTGGCGCTCGTCGTCGCCGAGACGTCCGAGCAGGCCAGGGAGGCCGCCGAGGCCCTCGTGGTCCGCTACGACCAGGAGCCGCACGACATCGCGTTCTCCGCGGGACGCCCCGGCACCTACACGCCGGACGGCGACGACATGCGTACGCAAAAGGGGGACCTGGAGGCCGAACTCGCCGCCTCCACCCACCTCGTTGACGCCGAGTACACCACGCCCGAAGAGCACCACAGCCCGATGGAACCGCACGCGGCGACCGCGCGCTGGGAGGGCGGACGCCTCGACATCGTCGACTCCAACCAGGGCAGCACCTGGATCGCGGACGAGCTGTCGAAGCTGTTCTCCCTCGACCCGGCCTCGGTGCGGGTGCGCTCCGAGCACGTCGGCGGGGCCTTCGGCTCCAAGGGCCTGCGGGTCCCCCAGGTCCTCGCCGCGATGGCGGCGACCGTTCTGCACCGCCCCGTCCGCGTCGTGCTCTCGCGCCGCCAGATGTTCTCCCTCGTCGGCTACCGCAGCCCCACCACGCAACGCGTCCGGCTCGGCGCCGAGCCCGACGGACGGCTGCGTGCCCTCGACCACCAGGGGCAGAACCTGACATCGACCGTCCATGAGTTCATCGAGCCGAGCGCCGGTTACGGGCGCCCGATGTACGACGCGGACGCGCACCACACCGTCAACCGCGTCGTACGCCTCGACGTGCCGACGCCGACCTGGATGCGTGCGCCCGGCGAGGCCCCGGGATCCTTCGCGCTGGAGTCCGCGCTCGACGAACTCGCCGAGAAGTGCGGCATGGACCCCATCGCGCTGCGGGCCCGCAACGAACCGGAGGTCGGACCCGTCTCCGGGCTGCCGTTCGCCAGCCGCAACTTGACGGCCTGCTTCGAGGAGGGCGCCCGCAGGTTCGGCTGGGCGGACCGCGACCCGCGTCCCCGTCTGCGCCGCGAAGGGCGCTGGCTGCTCGGCACCGGCACCGCCGCCGCGACCTTCCCGGTCCTGGTGGGCCCGGCCACGGCGGCCGTGACGGCGCGGGCGGACGGCACCTTCACCGTGCGCATCACCGCCGCGGACGTCGGCACCGGCGCCCGGACCGCGCTCACGCTCATCGCCGCGGACGCCCTGGAGGTGGCGCCGGAGCGCGTCCAGGTCCGCATCGCCGACAGCGACTTCGGTCCCGCGATGATCGCGGGCGGTTCGATGGGCACCCGGTCCTGGGGCTGGGCGGTCACGGTCGCCGCGCGCGAGCTGCGGGAGAAGCTGGTGCCCGGGGGTGACATCCCGCCGGAGGGGATCACTGTCCGGTCCGACACCAGCGCCCTCCTCGGCACGCTCACGCAGAAGGAGCGGCACTCCTACGGCGCGCAGTTCGCCGAGGTCGCCGTGGACGTCGCCACCGGTGAGGTGCGCGTACGGCGCATGCTCGGCATCTTCGCCGCCGGCCGGATCATCAACCCGCTGACCGCGCGCGGCCAGTTGACCGGCGGCATGACCTGGGGCCTGTCCATGGCGCTGCACGAGGAGGCGGTCAGGGACCGGGCCTCGGGCGCCCCGGTCAGCCCCGACCTCGCGGGCTACCACGTCGCCGCGCACGCCGACGTGCCGCACATCGAGGCGGACTGGGTGGACGACCTGGACCCCGACGACCCCGTCGGGATCCAGGGCATCGGCGAGATCGGCATCGTGGGCGCCGCCGCGGCGATCGCCAACGCGGTCTGGCACGCGACGGGCGTCCGCCACCGGAACCTGCCGATCCGCCCCGACCGCGTGATCGAGGATGCGACGGCGACGGGCAGCAGCAGTGCTTGACATCGCCGACGACCTGAACCGATGGGTCCAGGAAGGCCGGGACTTCGCGGTCGCCACCGTCATGAACGTCGGCGGCAGCGCACCGCGCGGCCCCGGCGCCGCCCTCGCCGTCGACGGGGAGGGCACGGCCATCGGCTCGGTCTCCGGCGGCTGCGTGGAAGGGGCGGTGTACGACCTGTGCGTCCAGGCCCTCCAAGAGGGCACGGTCACCGTCGAGCGGTTCGGGTGCAGCGACGAGGACGCCTTCGCGGTCGGCCTGACCTGTGGTGGTGTCATCGAGGTGCTGGTCACCCCGGTGGCCGCGGACGCGCCGGACAGGGCGGTCTTCGCCGCCGCCCTGTCGGCCGCCGCCCACGGCGGGACGGCCGCGCTGGCCCGCATCACCAGGGGCCCCGCCGACCTGCTCGGCAGGGCGCTCGTCGTGCGCGCCGACGGCACGTACGAAGGGAGCCTGGGCGGGCACCCGGAGCTGGACCGCACGGCGGTGGGGGAGAGC
This sequence comes from Streptomyces sp. NPDC003379, assembly GCF_053589195.1. NCBI lineage: Bacteria > Bacillati > Actinomycetota > Actinomycetes > Kitasatosporales > Streptomycetaceae > Streptomyces > Streptomyces sp. NPDC003379. The sequence continues at coordinate 19,385 of NZ_JBSFRK010000019.1, forward strand.
CGCGCGCTCCTGGCGGCGGGCCGCACCGGCGAGTTCGTCGTCTCGGAGAGCGGGTCGCGCTGCGGGAGCGCCCTGACGTTCCTCGTCGAGTCGAGCGTGCCGCCGCCCCGCATGATCGTGTTCGGGGCCGTCGACTTCGCGGCGGCCCTGGTCCGCGCCGGGAAGTTCCTCGGCTACCACGTCACGGTCTGCGACGCCCGCCCGGTCTTCGCGACGCCGGTCCGCTTCCCCGAGGCGGACGACATCGTGGTCGAGTGGCCGCACCGCTATCTGGAGCGCACCGCGACGGACGAGCGTACGGCCTTGTGCGTGCTCACCCACGACGCCAAGTTCGACGTGCCGCTGCTCGCGGCGGCGCTGCGGCTGCCCGTCGCGTTCGTCGGCGCGATGGGCTCGCGCCGCACCCACGAGGACCGCGACCGCAGGCTCCGCGACATCGGCGTCACCGAGGCGGAACTGGCCCGCCTGCACTCGCCGATCGGCCTGGACCTCGGTGCTCGTACGCCCGAGGAGACCGCCCTGTCCATCGCGGCGGAGATCGTCGCGGTGCGGCAGGGCGGCACGGGCCTGCCGCTGACCGGCTCCCGGACGCCGATCCACCATGACGCGTCCGGGAGCCGCCCTCAGCGGGTGGTCAGCTCGTAGAAGCCCCGGCCGAACGTGGCGGCCACCAGCCGGTCGTGCCCGGCGTCGTACTCGATGTCGTCGACCGGCACCGCGGGCATGCCCCGGCCGAGCCGCGTCCACGCCGCCCCGCCCGAGCCGGAGGTGAAGACGCCCTGGTCGGTGCCGACGTGCAGCCGCCCGCCGTGCCCGAGGACGAGGTCGTTCACGGGCGCGTCAGGGAGATTGCCCGACAGGTCCCTCCAGTTCCTGCCGCCGTCCGAACTCCCGTATACATGCGCCTTGGTGGAGCCGGATCGGTAGGCGGAGTGGGTGGTGTACACGCGGTCCGGGTCGCGGGGGTCGACCACCACGCGGGTCACCCAGGAGCGGCCCTCGGCCAGCTTCGTCCAGTGTCCGCCCAGGTCCTTGGTCACCCACACCCGGCCGTCGTCGGTGCCCGCGTAGACGGTGCGGCCGTCGCCCGCGGGCGCGATCGAGGTGATCGTGCCGTAGTTGGTGTAGAGCGGGTCGGGGCCGGGGCCGCCGGACAGGTCGGGGCTGATGGGCCGCCAGGTCGCGCCGCCGTCCGTGGAGCGGTTGAGCACCTCGGAGCCGTAGTAGAGGATCTTCGGGTCCTTGGGGTCGAAGACGACGGGTGTGAACCAGTTGCGGCGTTTGTAGGTCGTCCTGTCCGCGAAGTAGGTGAGGGTGTCGCCGCCGTCCGTGGAGCGGAAGCAGTTGCCGTACTGGTAGCAGGCGAAGACGTTGTTCACGTCGACGGGGCTGATCAGGTTCTCCTCGCCGTCCCCGCCGAGGTACTCGTTGAAGCGGTCCCCGCCCCAGGAGCGCAGGGAGCCGTTGTCCTGGGAGCCGCCGGAGATCCGGCCGGTGTCCTGCGGGCTGATGGCCGCGCTGTAGAGCTGGGTGTACGGCTCGTGCCGGGCCTTGACCCAGCCGCCGTCGCCGTTCGCGTCGGAGCGGTAGACGCCGCCGTCGTTGCCGAGGTAGACGCGGCCCGGCCTGCGCGGGTCCCACACCATCGCGTGCTGGTCGACGTGGATGCTGGTGTCGTCGGCGCTCCAGGTGGCGCCGCCGTCCTTCGTGGTCATCAGGGGCACGCCCGCGACCTGCACGTGGTCCGCGTCCTTCGGGTCGGCCCACACCTTCCCGAACCACCAGCCGAACGTCGACTGCGACTCGGTCAGCTTCTGGTCGGCCGGGGTGCGCCGCCAGCTGCCGCCGCCGTCGGTGGAGGCGTAGAAGCCCTCGAAGGGCCCGCTGGTCCTGTTGACGATCGCGTACGCCTTCTCACCCGCGACCGCCAGGCCGATCCGCCCCACGTCCGGCCCCTGCTCGGGAAGTCCGCCGCCGAGCCGTCGCCAGCTCTTGCCGTCGTTGTCGCTGCGGAAGATCCCGGAGCCCACGCCGCCGTAGGTGCGCAGTTCGGGCGTGCGGCGGTGGTCCCACAGCACCGCGTACAGCCGCTTGCCCCGGACGACGATCTCGGTGGCTCCGGTGAACTCGTTCGCGCCGGTCAGGATCCGTCGCCAGGTCTTGCCGCCGTTCTCCGAGCGGTAGACGCCACGGTCACCGCCGCCGTTGTAGAGCGACCCCGCGGCGGCCACGTAGATGCGGCGCGGGTTGTCCGGATCCACGGTGATCGCGCTGATGGCGCCGGAGTCGCGCAGGCCGATCCGCCGCCAGTGCCTGCCGCCGTCGGCGCTGCGGTAGAGGCCGGTTCCTTCGTACGTGATGCTGCCGCCGCCGGGGTTGGGCTCGCCGGTGCCCGCGTACAGGGCGCCGTCCGGACCGGTGGCGACCGCGCCCATGGCCTGGGTCCAGCTGTCGGGCCAGGCGGACTTGAACGTCTGCCCCGCGTCCGTGCTGCGCCAGATGCCGCCGCTGGCCGCGGCGGCGTACAGGGTGTCGGCCCGCTTCGGGTCGAGGGCGAGCGACACGATGCGGCCGCCGATGTTGGTGGGGCCGAGCGCCTTCCACCGGCCGCCGGTGGTGGGCAGCTCGCGGGCCTGCGCGGCGGCGTTCTCATGGGCGTGCCGGGGGATCGGCTCCCCCGGCACGGTCTTCTGCAGATAGCGGTACTCGGCCGGTGCGGCGGGCCCGCGCACGGGACGGTAGACATCGCCGGGGCCCGGCGGCGCGGCTCCCGCCGGTGCGGTGGCCAGGAGGGCGACGCCCACGAGCGGGGCGAGGACCAGATGGAGCAGCCGTCTGCGCATGGGCACGCACCCTCTTCTTCGTCATGGCCACAACAAGCCATGCCGAGGTTAGGGGAGGGCGCTGGGGAGCAGTAGGGCGGAAGTTGGCCTTTGTGACGGGGCGCGGCGCGGCCGTGCGCAGCGCCGCACCCCGGCCGCGTCATGAGCCGGGCAGCTCGCGAGGCTCCAGGGGACGGGTCGCGGGCCCCTGGAGGACCTCCCCGTCGGTGCCGAAGCGGGAGCCGTGGCAGGGGCACTCCCACGTGGTCTCCGCCTCGTTGAAGGCGACCAGGCAGCCCATGTGGGTGCAGCGGGCGGAGACGGCGTGGAGCGCGCCGCTCTCGTCGCGGTGGACCGCGCAGCGGCGCCCCTCGACCCGGACCACCGCCCCCGAGCCCGCCGGGATCTCGTCCACGGAATCGACGTGGCTGCGGAGCCGGTCCCCGACGAAGTGCTTGGCCACCTCCGCCTGCTGGCCCAGCAGTGCCGGGGCCTCCCGCACGGTCTTGAGCAGTCGGCGCGGGTCGTACAGGTCGGCCCAGGGCGACTTCTCCCCGCCGATCAGCCGCGCGAGCAGCGTTCCCGCCATGACGCCGCCGCTCATCCCCCAGCCGCCGAACCCCGTGGCCACATAGGTGTTGCGGGCGCCGGGGTGGAAGGGGCCGACCATGGGGACACCGTCGGTCACGGAGTTGTCCTGGGCCGCCCACCGGTAGGCCGTCTCCCCGACGTCGAAGCGCTCCCGCGTCCACGCGTCCAGCGCCCGGAACCCGGCGGCGGGGTCGCCCGTGCCCGGCGTGAAACCCTCACCCGTGACGATGAGGAGCCGCCCGCCGTCGTCGCCGTACGGCGCGGTCCGCACCGAGCGTTTGCCCTCCTCCAGCGTGATGTACATGCCGTCCGGGTCCTGCCCCGGGGCCAGTGGCGCGGCGACGACGAGTTCACGGCTCGCCGACAGCCGGGCGAAGAGCAGGGCGCGGTCGAAGACGGGATAGTGCGTGGCGACGACGACGGACTGCGCGGTGACCGTGTGCCCGGACTCGGCGGTCACCTTGCACGGGGAGCCTTCACGCAGACCGGTCACCCGGGTCCGCTCACGGATGACGCCGCCCCGCGCGCGCAGGTCCTCGGCGAGCGCCAGCAGATAGGCGCGGGGATGGAACTGCGCCTGGTCGTCGACGCGCACCGCGCCCGCCACGGCGAAGGGCAGCCCGGTGACCTCGGTGTACTGGGCGGGCAGACCGGCCTCGCGGGCCGCGGCGGCCTCGGCCCGCAGCTCGTCGGTGCCGTCCGCCCGGGTGGTGAAGGTGTAGGCGGGCGCGCGCTCCAGCCGGCAGTCGATGCCGACCTCGTTGCAGACGGCGGCCACGTGCTCCACCGCCTCCTGCTGGGACCGGGCGTACAGGTGGGCGGCCTCCGGCCCGCGGGTGCGGCGCAGCCGCTCGTACACGAGGGAGTGCAGTGAGGACAGCTTGGCGGTGGTGTAGCCGGTCACCCCGGCGGCGATGCGGTCGGCTTCGAGGACGGCGACCGTCCGCCCGTCGCGGGCCACCTCCCACGCCGTGCTGAGCCCCGCGATGCCGCCGCCGACCACGGCGACGTCCACCTCGATGTCCTCGGCCAGCGGTGGATACGACGTCGACTCGCTGGTGTCCATCCAGTACGACTCGGGTCGGCCCGGCAGTGGCCCGGTACGAGGTGCGACAGCCATGGCGGCTCCCTGGTCTCGGCGTTCTTGGATCGTGCGGGTTCCCCCGCGTCACCGGGTTAACCCGGCCGGGCGGCGGCCGGGATCTTGCCCACAGGCTACGCAAAAGGGACATCACGCGCCCGTGGGCCCGGCCCGTCAGAGCCAGTCGCGGGGCAGCGTCTCGTTCCACGTACGGGAGAAGACGCGGCGCTCGCCCTCGTAACCGTCGAGCGTCGCGTCGACGAGGAAGGAGTCCTCGTCGCACCGCAGCACCGTGCGGGTCCGCACGCTCACCTCCCAGTCGCCCCGCGCGAAACGCATGGTCCAGGCGGATTCGCCGGCCACCGACGTGAAGTCCTCACCGGTGGACGTGTACCGCTCGAAGGCGCGGCAGCCGACGTCGAGCCCGATGTCCTCGTACCGGACGGTGCCGCGGTCCTTGACGATCTCCAGCGCGGAGTCGTAGCCGATCAGGTCACGCCTGACCTCCCAGCGCTGCTCCGGCGGCGAGAGCCGGGTGGTGGCCAGCGGCCGGGTGCCCTCGGGCTCGTCGAAGGGACGCTGCGGCGCGTCGTCCGGCTCGGAGACCGGCCGTACCGGCAGCCGCAGCGCGCTGGAACCCTCGTACACGCTGAGCAGGACGGGCCGGGGCGGGGGCCAGGCGAGCGGCCAGTACGACGTGGAGAGGGAGAGCCGGATGCGGTGGCCGGGCGGGAAGGACTGGGCCACGCCGTTGAGCTGGAGGGTCGCGCGGTAGCGGCGGCCCGGCTCCAGGGGCTCGGGCTCGCCCGTGCCGTCCCTGCGGGTCAGGTTGAGCACGCCGTACGTCACCCGGGTGGCCCGCCCGTCGGGCGCGACGTCGGAGATGCGGGCGGCGACCGTGGCCACCGGCTCACTGACCGACAGGTCCAGGTCGACGGCGGGCGAACCGAGGATCTCCACCGGCTCGGTCAGCTCGGGGGAGTCGAAGACCAGCGAACCGCCGTCCTCCTCGCGCTGGTCGTAGGGCAGGTCGGGCGGAGCGTTGTAGGAGGCCCACTTTCCGGCGAACTGGCCGACCGACAGCGGGGACTGCACGGTCATGGCCTCACCGGCGGCGTCCTCGGCGGCCACCGGTTCCCCGTCCCAGGCGATGCGGTGGCGCGTCAGGGGCCGGGCGACCTCCTCGATGTGCGGGGAGGGCCAGTCGGGCTCGCCGACCCAGCGGCCGGGACGCTCCTCGTAGGCGGTCGAGGGCGGCACGCTCTCCTGCATCCAGGCCCGCAGCATCGGGCCCTCCATGACGCCGTTGTCCTCGCCCTTGAGCCAGTGGTCCCACCAGCGCACCACCTCCTGGAGATAGCCGATGGCGGGACCGGGCTCACCCAGATGCGGATACTTGTGCGACCACGGCCCGATCAGGCCCTTGCGTGGCACGTCCAGATGGCCGAGCAGCCGGGTCACGGCGTTGGAGTAGCCGTCCGCCCAGCCGCTGGAGGCGAGGACGGGACAGCGTACGTCCTGGTAGTTCTCACAGACCGAGGCGTGCTTCCAGTACGTGTCGCGGCGCTGGTGGCGCAGCCACTCCAGGACCCAGGGGCGCGCCTGCTCCATCCGCTCGTGCCACATCTCGCGCCAGCGCTCACCGACGACGGCCGGATCGGGCGGACAGGTGGCGTAGGCGAACATCGTGCCGGCCTCGGCGAGGTTGTCCGACAGCATCGCGCCGCCCATGTAGTGCATGTCGTCGGCGTACCGGTCGTCCGTGAACGACGAGATGACGATCGCCTTCAGGCTCGGCGGCCGCCGAGCGGCGACCTGGAGCGCGGCGAACGCGCCCCAGGAGATGCCCATCATGCCGGTCGACCCGTCGCACCAGGGCTGCTCGGCCAGCCAGGCGAGCACCTCCTCGGCGTCGGTCTGCTCCTGCTCCAGGTACTCGTCCCGCAGGACGCCCTCGGACTCGCCCGTGCCGCGCACGTCCACCCGTACGCACGCGTAGCCGTGCCCCGCGATGTAGGGGTGGTGGATCGAGTCGCGTACGGAACTCAGATCGCGCTTGCGGTACGGGATGTACTCCAGGACGGCCGGGACCGGCGCGTCGTCCGAGGATGTCGGGCGCCAGATCCGCGCCGACAGCCGGGTGCCGTCGGACATCGGGACGACGACGTGTTCTTCCTCTTTGGTCGCGTACGGGAGATTGCCCACGTGGCGCATGGGGGCCGTGCCACCTCTCGGTCGGTTCCTCCGCCGGGCAGGCGGATGTCGCAGTGTGTCGGTGCTAGTCGTTGGTGAGGTCGCGGCCGCCGGGCTCCGTGTCGTCGAAGGTCAGGCCGAGCGCGGCCACGCACCGGTCGTACTTGCGCCGCAGCTCCTCCTCGCTGTCGCCGCCGGTGGATATGTGCGCCAGCTCGAAGCTGTAGCTGTCCTGATGGCCGACGTCGGAGAGCCGCTGCCCCTCCTCGACCAGGACCTCGACGCGCACGTCCCCGATCTCGCGCTCGATGCGGTCGATCTCCTCGCGCGTCGGCACGTTGTGCACCACGCCGTCGGCGAACCACCGGTAGTACCACTTGGCGGAGGTCGCGCAGGGCCCCTCGCGGTGGGGGATCGCCGGGTCCTCGTCGAAGGCGAGGCTGACCATGCAGTGGTGGTTGGGTACGCCGTCGACGTACTCGAAGAGCTCCGCGTGCGACTGCGAGTGCCGGGGGTTGATCTCCAGCAGGTTCAGCTCGTCGCTGCCCGGGTCGTAGAAGTACTCGATGCTGAACGTCGCGTCGTCCATGCCGATCTGCCGCATCACCCGCACCGAGACGTCGTGCAGGCGCCGCACCACCGGCTCCGGCAGGGTGGAGGGGTACTGATGGCGCAGGAAGCAGGAGGAGTCCGGGTAGTTGATGGAGTCGAGGACGCCGTAGACGGTGACCTCACCCCGGTGGACGTACCCCTCGACGGCGACCTGGATCCCCGAGAGCGCCTCCTCGGCGAGACAGACCTGCGCGCCGATCCCCGCCATCTCCTCGGGCAGGTCGATCTGTTCGAGGATGTACTCGAAGGGCCGGCCGACCGTGCCGATCCCCTCCTTGATCTTCGCCACGGCCGCGTCGAACTCCTTCTCGTCCCGCACGCTGTAGGCCAGCTTGGAGGAGTACGAAAGGGCGGGCTTGAGCCACATCGGGAAGCGCACGCCCTCAGGGGGCCGCGGCGTCTCGGCGTCCAGATCGACCCGCCCGAAGCGCGGATGCTCGTCGACCACCTTCTGCTGCTCGAGGCGGCTCCAGTACTTGTGCTCGCACTTGACGACCGACTCCAGGCTGGTGCTGCGCGTGCCGTACCGGTCGCCGAGCATCGCCACGAGCGTGCTCACCGGGAAGTCCCAGTAGCCGACGATCGCGTCGACGCTGCCCTCGAACGCGTCGAGCACCTTCTGCGCCTTCTCCATGAGGTCCGGTACGGAGACCTCGCCGCCCTGGAGCTCCTCGATCGTGAGCAGGGGGTGGAACGCGTAGTCCCGGGCGTGCGGGATGGCGTTCAGCGTGGGCAGATTGGCCTCGTCCAGGCCGATCACGAATACGTTCTTCCGGCTCACAGCCACAAGTTTTTCCTTTCCCGAGGTCAAGGGGGCTGTGTACCCGAGGTCCCGACACGCACACGTCGGCCATGATGACCAGAAAGAGGACCCGATCGGGAGGAGAACCATGACCGACCGGCACAGCAGCGGCCGGACCGTCGTCCGCGCCCTGCTCGACAGCCAGGGGCGCACCTACGCCCAGGACGCCGGTATCCGGCTGCGGGACACCCCGCAGCCGCTGTACCAACTCCTTGTCCTGTCCGTACTGCTCAGCGCCCGCATCCGCAGCACCACGGCGGTGGCCGCCGCCCGCGAACTCTTCGCCGCCGGAATGCGCGACGCGCGCCGCATGACGTCGGCGACCTGGCAGGAGCGGGTCGACGCGCTGGGCCGCGGCGGCTACCGCCGCTACGACGAGCGCACCGCCACCCAGCTCGGTGACGGCGCCGAGCTGGTCCTGCGGGAGTACGGGGGCGACCTGCGCCGCCTGAGGGACGAGGCGGGCGACGACGACGAGGTGTTGCGCCGGCGGCTCCAGGAGGTGCCCGGCCTCGGGCCGACGGGCACCGACATCTTCCTGCGCGAGGTCCAGCGGGTGTGGCCGGGCGTGGCGCCCTGCCTGGGGGACAAGGCCCTGCAAGGCGCGCGCCGCCTCGGTCTGCCCGACGACCCGGACGCCCTGATGCGCCTGGCCGAGGACGCGGATCCCGCGGCCCTGGCGGCGGCGCTCGTCCGCGTCGCCCTGGACAAGAGCGTCGCCGACGAGCTGATGTCCGGGCCGGGCCGTTCCTGACACAGGCTCCGGCCCGGACATCAGACCGGCAGCAACCGCCCGATCAGCGCGCTGAGCTGCCGGGCGTTACGGCACTCGTGCATCTCGACCAGTTCCGCGTACGCGTACGCCGCCGAGTCCCCGGTCGACCACTGCGAGCGCTGCTCGGGGTTGAGCCAGTACACCCGGCGGGCCCGCCCGGCGATCTCCCGCAGCGCCGGAAGGTTGGGGTCGCTCATGTTCGTACGGGCGTCCCCGAGGACGAAGACCGTGGAGCGCGGGCCGACCGCGTCGAGGTGGCGCTCCGCGAACTCGCCCAGGGACGTGCCGTAGTCGCTGCTGCCGTGCCAACCCGTCACCGCGGCCTCGCCGAGGATGCGTCCGCCGAGGCCGGCCGGGTCCGCGGAGCCGTGCGTGAGCAGCCCGGTCACCTCGTCGACGCGGTTGACGAACGCGAACACACGCACCTTGCTGAACTGGTCGTGCAGCGCCTGCACCAGCAGCATCGTGAAGTTCGCGAAGCCCGCCACCGAACCGGACACATCGCAGAGCAGCACCAGCTCGGGGCGTGCGGGACGGCGGCGGCGCAGCACCGGCCGCATCGGCACACCGCCGGTCGACAGGGAGCCGCGCAGGGTGCGGCGCAGGTCGATGGTGCCGTGCGCGGCGCGTCTGCGGCGGGCGGCCAGGCGGGTCGCGAGCCTGCGGGCCAGCGGGTGCACGGCTCTGCGCAGTTCGTCCAGATGGGCGCGGCCCGCGAGCAGGAAGTCGACCCGGTCGGCGGTGGTGGCCACGGCGCGGCGGGCGATCTCCTCCGTGCCGCGCCGCTCGGCGACCCGGCGGCGCGCCTCGGTGCGTACGCGCTCGCGGAACCCTTCGATGCGGCGCCGGATCTCGTCGGCCTCCAGGCGGTCGGTGAACGCGGCGCCCGCGGCGGACTCCCCGCCGGAGCCCGTGCGCCGGGCGGCGAGGACACGTGCGAGGAGCGTCTCCGGCCTCAGCCGGCTCAGGGTCTGGTAGGAGGACCAGCCGTCCGAGCCCTGCGACGAGCCGTAGCCGCCGAAGCCGTCCACCGCCTCGCCCGCCAACTGCCCGAGCAGCGCCTGGTCGTTGGCCGCGAGCGCGGCGACGAGGCGTTCGCGCAGCGCGTCCCGGTCGGGCCCGGCACCCCCGGCGCTCTGCCGGTCCGGCGCGCCGACACCCAGCGGGAAGTAGAGATCGAAGACCGGATCGAAGACGGCCCGCTGGCTCTCCTGGTGGAGCAGCGCGGCGGCCAGCCCCTCCCGGACGCGCTCGCGGTCGGCGAGACCGAGCGCCTCCAACGCGGCGGCCGCGTCGACGGTCTCACCGGGGCCGATGCGCAGGCCGTGGGAGCGCAGCGCCTTGACGAGACCGGTGAGCCGGCCGGTGACCCCATCGGAGGCGACCATCCCGACAAGCCCGTCGGGCAGCGCCGTCACACGGCGTCCAGATCCAGCTTGGCGGCTGCCTTCAGCACGTCGTCCTGGTGCTTGAGGACGACGCCGAGGCTGTCGCGTACGACCGTCTCGTCCAGGGTGTCGGCGCCGAGCGCGAGCAGGGTGCGCGCCCAGTCGATGGTCTCGGCGACCGACGGCACCTTCCGCAGGTCCATCGCGCGCAGCGCGCCGACCACCCGCACCACCGACTCGGTGAGCGCCTCGTCGAGTCCGGGCACCTTCATCCGGACGATGCGCCGCTCCAACTCCTCGTCGGGAAAGCCGATGTGGAGGAACAGACAGCGGCGGCGCAGCGCCTCGGACAGTTCCCGGCTCGCGTTGGAGGTGAGCACGACGAACGGGCGCCGTTCCGCGCTGATCGTGCCCAGCTCCGGCACCGTGACCTGGAAGTCGCTCAGCACTTCGAGGAGCAGGCCCTCGACCTCGACGTCGGCCTTGTCGGTCTCGTCGATCAGCAGGACCTTCGGCTCGTCGCCGCGGATCGCCGTGAGCAGCGGGCGCGGGAGCAGGAACTCCTCGCTGAAGATGTCCGTGCGCGTCTCGTCCCACGACTCGTCGCGCCCGGCGGTGATGCGGAGCAGCTGCTTGGCGTGATTCCACTCGTACAGCGCGCGGGACTCGTCGACGCCCTCGTAGCACTGGAGCCGGACCAGGCGCGCGCCCGCGACCTGGGCGACGGCCTTCGCCACCTCGGTCTTGCCGACACCGGCCGGGCCCTCCACCAGCAGGGGCTTGCCGAGCCGGTCGGCCAGGAAGACGGTGGTGGCGACCGCCGGCGAGGCCAGATACCCGGTCTCGGACAGGCGGGCCGCGACATCGTCGACGGACGTGAAGTACCCGGTCGTCATGGACGTACCTGATCAGTTCCGGCCGCCGGCCACAACAGGCGCGCGCCGTTTGCGGCACACGTCACGTCCCCGGGCCGAGGCCAGACTCACGCCGGGCGCATGCGACATAGGCAAAGGCGTTACGCTTATTTCAAGATCTCGTGCTCAAGAACAGAGGAGCAGGCCATGCCGCGCGCCGCCTCAAGACCTGCCGCAACCCGCTGTGCCGGGTGGCGTTCTACGACCGGTCCCGGAACAACAGCGGGGTGTGGCATGACGTGAAGACGTGCGGGAACGCGGCGAACCTGCGGGCGTACCGGGCGCGTCGGCGCGGACAGGAGCCGTGACCACCGGGGGCGGCGTCGGCGTCAGTTCTGGACCGTTCCCAGAAGCGGCAGCGCGGGCCCGGAGGACTCGTCCTCGTAATGAGACTTCTGCCGGATCTCGTTGCACTGGAAGGCGCGAGCTTCGTCCAGCACCTCGGCGGGGACGATGACGTCGATGTCCTGAACGGTGGGACAGACATCACGAATCAATTCGATGCTCTGCGAGTCGCTGCCCTGGGGCGACTCGTCGGCCATGGCGAGGGTGACCGTCATACCCGTCGCGGCCAAGGTCAGCATCGACCCGGCCAGCACCTTCGTGTGCGTAGAGCTCATTTTGCTGAGCGCTCCCTTCCTGGATGACCCGGCACCGGTTCGGGTGCCGACGCCGGGTCAACTGGCCCGCTCCAGAAGAGGTTGCGCGAGGACACGGGCATTCACCCAGTCGCTGAGGCATCCCACGGCCGCGCGTCCCGGACGCTCACTCAGCTACTCGCCCAGACATTCACTCAGACACTCACTCAGGCCTCGAACGGCGTCAGGATGAAGAGCGGGATCTCGCGCGTCGTCTTCTTCTGATATTCGCCGTAGTCCGGCCACACCGCGACCGCCCGCTCCCACCAGGCCCGGCGCTCCTCGCCGGTGGCGAGGCGAGCGCGGTAGTCCTTCTTCACCGGGCCGTCCTGCAGTTCGACATGCGGGTGGGCGACGAGGTTGTGGTACCAGGACGGGTTCGCGGGGTCGCCGCCCTTGGACGCCACCACCGCGTACTCCCCGCCGTGCTCGACGCGCATCAGGGGGTTCTTCCGCAGCTTCCCGCTCTTGGCGCCGACCGACGTCAGCAGAACGACGGGCTTGCCCCTCATCGTCGTGCCGTCGGTGCCGCCGGAGCTCTCGTACAACTCGGCCTGCTTGCTCGCCCAGTCCCACGTACCGGGCTCGTACTCTCCAGTCAGAGGCATGACCTGTCAAACGGCCCGCGGCCGCGGATTGTTCCGGCCGCCGACTCCGCCCGCCGTCGACCCGCCATGCGTGAGGTCGACCCGCCATGCGTGAGGTCGACCCGCCATGCGTGAGGTCGACCCGCCATGCGTTAGAAAGAGATCAAAAGACATCAAGGGTTCAGCAAGCGACGACAGGGGCGGGCATGACGGGGCAGGACATACCGGAGGAGTATCTCGACGGCTATGCCCGCATCCTCGCCGCCGCCTCGTCGACGGGGCGGCGCCTGACCCGCGACGAGCTTGATTCGCGGCGCGCTCTGGGGGAGCGGGCCGCCGACGCGGGTCTCGGCCTCCGGGCGCTGGTCGGCGCGCATCTCGCGGCCACGCGCGCCCACTGGCCCGCCGGGGCCGCGGTCTCCGCCGACAGTGCGCTGGCCGCAGCGGAGCAGGCCGTGGACGCCTTCGCCGAGGGCTACGAACGTGCCCAACGCCTCGCCGTACGCCAGGAGGAGGCGGCGCGGCGGGAGTTCATCGACGACCTGCTCTACGGACGCAGCGACCTGGGCCTGCTCGCCGAACGCGCGGAACGCTTCGGGCTGCGCCTCTCCTACGAACACGCGGTCGCCGTCGCCGAGGGCCGAAACGGGTACGAGGAGGGGCACGCCGTCCCCCGCGAGGTCGAGCGGGCCCTCATCGGCCGCTTCGGCGACCGCAGCATCCTGCTCACCACCAAGGACGGCCGCCTGGTGTGCATCGCCCCCGGCGACCAGGACGAGGTCCTCGCCTTCTTCGCCAAACAGGCGTACGCCGCCACCGACGGCGGCCGCGTCGCCATCGGCCGCCCGCAGCCGGGCCCCGGCGGCGTCGTCCAGTCGTACGAGGAAGCCCTCAACGCCCTGGACCTCGCGGAGCGTCTGGATCTCGACGAACCCGTGCTGCGCGCGGCCGACCTGCTCGTCTACCCCGTCCTGACCCGCGACCGGCAGGCCATGGCCGACCTCGTGCTCAACACGCTCGGCCCGCTGCAGAAGGCCCGCGGCGGAGCGCGGCCGCTCATCGACACGCTCGCCGCGTACTTCGACTCGGGCTGCGTCGCGGCGGAGGCCGCCCGACGGCTGGCGCTGAGCGTGCGCGCCCTGACGTACCGCCTGGAACGCATCCACAAGCTCACCGGCGCCAACCCGTCGGATCCCGTGCACCGCTACACGCTGCAGACCGCGGTGATCGGGGCGCGCCTGCTCGACTGGCCCGAGAGGCGGTTCTGAGGCCGCCGCGGGTCGGGTCGGCCCCGGCGCGGCGGTCGCTCAGCCCAGCCGCGGGATCTCGATGGCGGGGCAGCGGTCCATGACCATGTCGAGGCCCGCCGCGCGCGTCCGTTCGTACGCCGACTCGTCGATCACGCCGAGCTGGAACCACACGGCCTTCGCGCCGGCCGCCACCGCCTCGTCGGCGACCTGGCCGGCCAGGTCGCTGTTGACGAACACGTCGACCACGTCGACCGGGAACGGCACGGCGGACAGGGACGCGTAGCCCTGTTCGCCGTGGACCGTCTCGGCCTTCGGGTGGATCGGCACGACGCGCTTGCCGAAGCGCCGCAGGACGGCCGCGACGCCGTACGCCGCCCGGTCGCGGTTGCCGGACAGGCCCACGACCGCCCAGGTTTCGCCCAGCTCCGTCAGGATCTTGCGCACCGTCTCGTGGTCGCCGTACATGACCTGCCTCCTCAAGGATCGCGGCCGGATGCCGTCAGGGGCCGCGGTCAGACATGCACGCCGAAGTCCGTCGCGATGCCCCGCAGCCCACTGGCATAACCCTGGCCGACCGCACGGAATTTCCACTCCGCGCCATGGCGGTAGAGCTCGCCGAAGACCATGGCGGTCTCCGTCGACGCGTCCTCGGAGAGGTCGTAGCGCGCGATCTCCACGCCGTCCGCCTGATTCACCACGCGGATGAAGGCGTTGCGGACCTGGCCGAAGCTCTGGCCGCGGTTCTCGGCGTCGTGGATCGACACCGGGAAGACGATCTTCGTGATCTGCGCGGGCACCTGAGCGAGGTTCACCTTCACGGCCTCGTCGTCGCCCTCGCCCTCACCCGTGAGGTTGTCGCCCGTGTGCTCCACCGAACCGTCCGGGCTCGTCAGGTTGTTGTAGAAGATGAAGTGCTGGTCGGAGACGACCTTGCCGGAGTCGTCGCAGAGCAGCGCGCTGGCGTCCAGGTCGTAGTCCGTGCCGGTCGTGGTGCGCACATCCCAGCCCAGGCCGACCAGTACGGCGGTGAGGCCCGGGGCCTCCTTGCTGAGCGAGACGTTGCCGCCCTTGGCCAGGGAAACTCCCACGATGTCCTCCTGAGATCCGAGTTCTGGGTACTGATTCGTTGTTCTGGGTGCTGCTTCGTTCCGGGTGGTGGTTCCGTAGAATCTACAGGAATGTAGAAGCGGGTGGGGCGGCTCGGGCCCGTTACGATGTGGCGCTCCCGGGCCGCCGCGGAGCACGGAGAGGCTGGAGGGAGCCCGGGCATGAAGCACCACGACGAGCGCGAGGAGCGCCGGCCACGCCTGCGCCGCCGCGCGCAGGGCGAGCTGGAGCAGCAGGTGCTCGCCGCCCTGCACGCCGCCCGCGGCCCGGTCAGCGCCGCCTGGGTGCAGGAGCGGATCGGCGGCGACCTCGCGTACACCACCGTGATGACGATCCTGACCCGCCTCCTCGCCAAGGACGTGGTGACCCGGGAGCGCGCGGGCCGGTCCTTCGCGTGGACGTCCTCCTCCGACGAGGCGGGCCTCGCGGCCTTCCGCATGCGCAAGGTGCTCGACGGCGAGAGCGACCGCGAGGCGGTCCTCGCCAGCTTCGTCACGACGCTGACGCCCGACGACGAGCAGCTCCTGCGCGAGCTGCTCGGGCGGGCGGGCGCCGAGACGGACGACTGACACCCGATGGGAGCTCTTGCCTGATGGGCGTCTTCGTCTTCCTGCCGCTCGTGCTGCCGCTGACCGCCTGGCCGGTCGCCCGCCTCGCCGAGCAGCATCTCCACCCGCGCACCGCCACCCGCGTGCTCACCGCCGTCGCCGGAGTGATGGCCGTGTGCAGCACGCTCTGCCTGGCGCTCCTCATGGTCGTCGGCACCGCCCAGCTGCCCGGAAATCCCCTGCCGGACGGCTGGTCCGACCCCGAGGTGCGCGCCGCCGTCCCCTTCGACGAGGTCGCGGGGAAGGCCGCGATCCCCGCGCTCCTCGCCGTGTGCGCCGCGTGCGCGCGCACCCTGTGGCGGCACGCGCGCGTACGCCACCGGGGGCGCCGCGCCCTCGAAGGGCTGCCCGGCACGTCCGTCGCCGTGCTTGCCGACGACACGTCGTACGCGTACGCGCTTCCCTCGCGCGGCGGCGGCCGCGTCGTGGTGACCACCGGCATGCTGGCCCGGCTGGCTGCCCCCGAGCGGCGCGCGCTGTTCGCGCACGAGCGGGCCCACCTCGCCGCACGGCACCACCGGCATCTGCTGGTCACGCAGTTGGCGGCCCGCGCCAATCCGTTCCTGCGGCCGCTGCGCACCTCCGTCGCCTTCACCGCGGAACGGTGGGCCGACGAGGCGGCGGCGCGGGCCGTGCGGGACCGGCGGGTCGTCGCCCGCGCGATCGGCAAGGCCGCCCTGGTCTCGCGGGGCGTGCCCGCGCCGACCCTCGCGGGGCTCGCCGCGCCGGGGCCCGTGCCGCGCCGCGTCGCCGCGCTGCTCGCCCCGGCGCCCGCCGGCCGCACGCGCCCCTCCCTGTTCACGGCGGTGGGGCTCGCCCTGTGGTGCGCGGCGTTCGGCACCGCCGTGTCCGCGATGTCCTCGGCGAACTCCGCGGTCACGATGGTCCTCATCCTGCGCGCGGCCACGCCGCTCTGAACCGGCCCCGCGCCGCGGCGGCTACAGGTCGAACTCGTGCGGCGGCAGGTCGAGCGCGAAGCACGCCTCGCGCACCACGGCCTGCTCGTCCTTGTCGAAGTCGCCGTCGGCGCCGCCGATGACGATGCCTATCTGGATGACCGCGCGGGCCTCCGCGGGCTTCTTCTTCGCCTTGGCGACCTCCTGGAGGACGCTCACCTTGCCGAACGCGAAGTCGGCGGTCAGCTTGTCGACACAAGCGTCGAAGCGGCGGCGCAGGTCGTCCGCCGGGAAGTTCTGCAACACCTCGTTCGTGCCGATCAGCTGGGCCACGCGCAGGCGCTCGGCGGGGTCCACGGTGCCGTCGGCGGCCGCCACCAGGGCGCACATCGCCATGCTCGCGTCGCGGAAGGCGCCGCTCTTGAGGTCGTTCTTCTTCGCCATCAGCTGGGTCTGCATCGTCGATGCGGATTCCTTGACGCGGTCCCACAGGGCCATGGGGAACTCCATAAACGTATCGATGTATCAGGGGTGCACGGCGTCGGCCCCGGTCGCTGTGTACGCGTCCGCGGCCTCGCCAATTTCTACAACAGAGTAGAAACTAGCAGTCGTACCGAGAAGTTCCCGCCCAGCGGAAGGTGCGTGCGATGACCCCGACGGCACACGAACTCCTGCGGAGCACGTCCGCCCGCCTCGCGCTCGACCCGGACGCCAACCCGCTCGTCCCGCGCATCGCGGACGGCACGGCCGCGCCCCGCACGCTCGCGGTGCTCGCCCTGGAGCAGCGGCACGTCATCCCCGCCGACCGCCGCTCCTTCCAGCACCTGGCCGGGCGGGCGGCCGAGGCCAAGGACCCGGAGTCCGCGGCCTTCTTCGACGCCCTGGCCGACGGTGAGACGCTCGCCCGGGCACGGCTCGTCCCGCTGCTCGCGGCCTGCGGGGTGAGCCGGGACGAGGCGGCGACGTACGAACCGCGGGCGGGCTGCCAGGCCTACCCCGCCTATGCCGCCTGGCTCGCGCTGAACGGCGAACCGGCCGATGTCGTCCTCGCGCTCACCGCCAACTTCGCCTCCTGGGGCGGCTGCTGCGCGACGATCGCCCGGGCGCTGCGCGAGCGGCACGGTTTCGGCGACGAGGCCTGCGGGTTCTTCGACCTCTTCGCCGAACCCGCGCCGGAGCTCGACCGGCTGGCGCTCGCCGCGGTGCAGGCGGGCCTCGACCGGGGCCGGGTCACGGCGGCGCACCTGCGCTATGGGCGGCTGGTGCAGCGCTACGAGGAGATGTTCTGGGCCACGCTGGTGAGCGGCGACGAGGCCTGAGCGCTTCGGTCGACGGTGCCGCCCGATACGAGCCTCGGCTCAGAGTTTCGTGTGCGGGCGGAGCATCTGTCCGGCCGCCAGTTCGCGGTACAGCGGGCTGCCGTCGAGGAGTTCCTCGTGACCTCCGCCCGCGGTGGCGCGCCCGTTGTCCAGGATGACGATCTGGTCGGCGTGCCGGACGGTGGAGAGCCGGTGGGCGATCACCAACAGGGCGCATTCCCGCGCGACGTCCTTCATCACCGTGGTGAGCGCGGTCTCGTTGATGGCGTCGAGGTGGGAGGTGGGCTCGTCGAGGAGGAGGAGTTCGGGACGGGCGAGCAGGGCGCGGGCCAGGGCGACGCGCTGGCGCTCGCCTCCCGAGAGAGTGTTGCCGCGGTCGCCCAGCAGGCCGGACAGGCCGCCCCGCAGCCGTCGTACGACATCGTCCAGCTGGGCCAGCTCGATGACGCGCCGCACCTCGTCCTCGGGGGCGTCCGGCACGGCGTAGGTGATGTTGTCGCGCAGGGTGCCGTGCACGACATGAGTGCTCTGGTCGACGACGGCGATCCGCTCGCGGCATTCCGCGCGGGTCAGTTCGGTGGCGGGCCGCCCGTCGAAGAGGAGGTCTCCGGAGTCGGGTTCGTAGAACCGGGCCACCAGAGCGAAGAGTGTGCTCTTCCCGGCACCCGACCGGCCGACCAGGGCGGTCTGGCTCCGGTGCGGAACCGAGAAGGTGACGCCGCGCAGGACCGGCCGGTCGGGGTCGTAGCCGAAGGTGAGATCCCGCAGCGCGAGGGCGGGCTCCTCGTTCGAAGCGGCTCGCCCGGCCGCCACGCACGTGCGCGCCCGCGCGGTCGGGCGCCCGGGGCATGAGGGCTCCACGGGCAGGTTCAGTGCCTGTTCGATGCGCTGGTAGGCGCCCATGCCGCGCTGGATCAGGCCGACCGCGCGGAACACCGACGACAGGGGCAGCACGAGGTAGGAGGCGTACAGCAGAAAAGCAACCAGGTCGCCGAGGGAGTTGGCGTGGCCGGTGACGCGCAGGCCGCCGATGACCAGGACGAGCAGGAAGGAGCCCTGGACCGCGAGCTCGACCGCCGGGCTCATCAGCGACGCGAGCTTCGCGGTCCGTACGCCCGCGTCGTGGGCGGAGTCGATGCGTTCGCCGACGCGCTGTGCCTCGCGGTCCTCGGCCCGGTGGACGCGGACCATCGGCAGCGCGCCGAGCGCGCGCTCCAGATCGGCGGCGATCGCGCCGACGGAGCTCTGCATGTGCTCGGAGGCGGCGCGGATGCCCTTCAGCAGGGAAGCCACGACCGCGGCCGCGGTGGCCACGGTCAGGGCGACCAGGACGAGCAGCAACGGATCGATCCACATCATCAGGCCGATCGCGCCGACCGCGACGAGGGCTCCCGTGACGAGGTCGACGAGAGCCTGCGAGACCACCTCCCTGAGCAGGGTGGTGTCGGCGGTCACGCGGGAGATCAGGTCGCCGGTGCGGTGGCGGTCGTACTCCCGCATCTCCAGCCGCAGCAGACCCGCCACCAGGCCGTGGCGGAGTTGGCGTACGACCCTCTCACCCATGCGTTCCAGGACGAAGCGGCCGATCGCGCCGGTGGCCGCTTCGCCGATGAACAGCACGGCCAGGAGGAGCAGCAGTGGCCAGTACGCCCGTCCGTGGCCGCCCGCGTCCACGATCTGCTTGGCGACGAGAGGCTGGGCGAGCCCGAGGACGGAACCCACGAGGGTGAGCACTGTGGCCACGACGATGGAGGCCCGATGCCCGGTGGTGAGCCGGTACATGGTGGCCACCGCGGCCCGTGTCGAGCGGTCCGGCGCCTCCGCCCGGGGGTCCGTCATGGGCGGGGCGGCCGGTTCGCGGTCATGGGCGCCACCGCGAGCAGCCGCGCGAAGTAGTCGTCGGGCATGTGTTCGCCGATGGACCGGCCCTCCGCCTCGATCCAGGCGTGCGCGTTGAAGGGAGGCACCACGCTCGCCCCGGTGCACCACGTGGGCCAACCACCCGACAGCCGGCAGAGCAGGGCCGCGCCCAGAGAGCGGGGCAGACACCCCTTCGGGCCGGCGCAGAGCAGGCTGGCCGCGCACATCGCGTCCCGGGCGTTCTTCGCCTGCACGGCGGTGGCCGGCGAGGCTCCCCGGCGTACGACACCGAGGACGGCGCGGATCCGGCGCGGGGGCAGCAGCGAGAGTGCGACGGCCGGGAGCAGCACGAGGCGGGCGGCCACGCGCCGGCGGAAGGGGACGCCGGTGGGCCGCTCCAAGGCGCTCGGTGTCGTCATGAGGCGAGCCCCGACTCGCGCAGTTCCTCTACGAGAGCCGCGACGTCCTGCTCCGCGCGGGCCCGGCCGATGTCGAACTCCGTGACGAGCGCGTCGACGGCCGCCGCTTCCCCGCCGCCGTCGAGGAGGGTCTTCACGACCAGGGTGCCGGTGGGGTTGAGCTCCCAGTAGTCGCCGCTGCGCTGGTCCAGGAGGACTGTGCCGTAGTCGGTCTCCGCGGTGGAGACATCGGGGTCGAACCGCAGTGCCATGGTGGGTGACTGCCTTTCTCCGGTGGCGGGCCTAGCGGGTACGCGCGGGGGAGAGGCCACGCAGCCATACTTCGGTGGCGATGGTGGAGTAGAGGATGGCGTCGCGCAGCCCGGGGGCGGAGGGCCGCTGCGCGAGGCGGCGCAGCGCGTCGCCGTCGACCAGGCCGAGCTGTTCCAGCCGGGAGTTCTCCCACAGGGTCAGCAGGTCGGCGCGGTGCCGACGCAGTCCGTCGGCGGCGTCCATGGAGGCGGCGGCCTTCGTGGTGCGCCGCAGGCACGTCTCGGGCACGATGCCGCGCATCGCGGCGGTGAGGACGGGCTTGTACGCCCAGGGCGTGACGCGCTCGTCCGGCCGGATCGCGAGGCACGCCTCGATGACGCGGTCGTCCAGGAACGGCGATGCCATCGGTACACCTGCGCGGGCCGCCATGCGGTCCCACTGGCGGATGATGCGTGTGCACGAGCGGATCTGCTCCAGATCGGTGTGCAGGCCGCGGTCGGGGTGGAGCGGAGCGACTGTCGAAGCGGCCTCTCGCAGTGCCCGCTCGGCCATGCGTTCGGCGTCGGGGGTGACCCAGTCGAAGAGGCGTGGGGGCATGCCCCAGCCGAGGCTGGTGGTGACCGTGGCGGGGAGCGGGTAGCGCAGCTGACCGGCGGCGTCGGCGAGGAACTTCCCGTACGGGCGGGAGTCGGCCAGGGCGCGGACCGTCGCGCCGAGCGGCCACTGCCACAGGGCCCGGAAGCCGCGCAGCTGCCGCAGCGCGAACAGCGGGCGGCCGCGCGCCAGCCGGTGGTAGTACGCCTCTGAGCACCAGGCCACGTGGTCACCGCCGATGCCCGTCAGGTGCAGCCGACTGCCCAGTTCCGCCATTCTCGGCAGATGGTGCAGCACCCGTGAACGGTCCATGACGCCGATGGTCGGTTCGTCGAGCAGGTCGTCGATGCCCAGCAGACCGTCGTAGACCAGCGGCGAGGCGTCCGCGTCCCACACCACGTGCTCGACGTCCGGCAGGTGTTTCGTCGCCTGCTCGGCCCAGTACAGATCGGTGTCGGCGGGGTCGCGCCCCGGCCAGGTGCTGGCCACCACCTGGGCGGGGGACCGGTCGGCCAGGAAGCAGATGGAGGTGGAGTCCAGGCCGCCGGACAGGTCGCAACTGACCACGCCGCCTCGACGGGTACGGACGTCGACGGCCGCTGCGAGGGCCTCGCGGACCAGCGGGGCGCCGTCGGCGAGCGTACGGACCGGCTCCGGCGGGGTCCACCACCGCGAGTGGCGTACGGTCCGCCCGTCCGCGGCGACGATCAGCGCGTCCTGCGGTGGAACAGCGGTGACACCGCGCCAGAGGGACGTCTCGAAGAGCGGATAGGGGGTCGGCCACAGCAGCCGGACGGCGAGCTGTTCCTCGTCGGGGTCGTGGCCCAGCGCGGTGGCGAGGACATCGGCGCGCGTGGCGGCCACCGGCACGCCGTCCACGGCGGCGTGGAAGACCAGCCGGAGCCCGGACGCGGTGCCCTGCACCCTGAGCTGCTGGTCCAGGGCGGCGACGAGGTGGAAGCTGCCGGGCAGTGAGCGGGCCAACGTGTCCAGCTCCGCCGGATCGCGCAGCCGCCCCGCCCGAACCTCCAGTTCAGCGGCGTCGACGGGGCAGCAGCCGACCACGGCGAGGGCGGCGCGGCCGACGTGCGCCGTGACGATCTCCTCGTCGTCCCACTGCCCCACCAGCCACGGCCGACCGGAAGAGTGCTTGAGGACGCGTGCTCCGGGGTGGGCGAAGGAGCGGGCCACGGCGGCCGCGTCCGCACGGTCGCTGAAGACCGTGAAGTGCGCGTCGCCGGGGCCCGTCCCCGCACTCTCGTGCAGTTCAGTCATGACGTCGGGTCAGAAACCGTCGGTCGTCAGTTCTTGCTCAGGACGAGTCGGTCGTTGCCGGCACGCTGCAGCAGTCCGGTCTTCTTCCGGAACGTCCCGAGCCGGACGAGCGCCGGCGCTTCGTAAGCCTTCTTCATGACCTCTCCTCGGATAGAGGTTTGACGACCTCTTCCCTGGTCGGCGGCGCGCGGGGCTCCGCCGACCTGCTCGGGGCCCATCGGGGACCCCGGGGCGAGGAAGTGGTCGCAGCACCCAGCTATGTGCATAACCGGAAGGCGTGACAAGACCACGAAAGAAAGTACGACAATATGAAAAAGTAGAGACAGGGGCCTGAGCGCATCGCCAATCGCCGGTCTCGTCAAAAACCGAACAGCTGGTTGGCCGGTGTGCGAACAAGGGCAAAAACGTTTCGACCTGCGTGCCGACACCCTCGTGGCGGCCCTGCCGGAGAAAGCCGACGGCCATGGCCGGGGGGAGCCGACGGGGCGCACTCGGCTCTCGCCGCACGCTCCATCTTCTTCGCCCCTCCGCCGCGATCCGGCGCCGAGGCGTGGGGTGCTCGGTGGGTCCGAGCCCTCCTGTGTTCATCGCGGCGCGCCGGACCCGGCCGTCGGCAGGTAGCGCGGTGCTCGCCAGGCCTTCAACCGGTGTTCCACCGCGGCTCCCAGGGACAGGAGTTTGGCGTCCTGCTGGTCACCGGCCATCAGGAGCAGGCCGACCGGCAGTTCGTTCACGGACCCGGCGGGCACCGAGAGGGCCGGGTATCCGGCGACGGCTGCCGGCGTGGAGGACGGGATGACGTCGTTGTCGCCGCGCGCGCAGTCGGTTGTCCAGGCGGGCGGGTTCGTGGGCGCGGCGATGGCGTCCAGGCGGTGGGCGGCCATGGTCTCGTCGAGGGAGCGCCGGGAGAGGCTCTTCAGTTCGGCGCGCATCGCCCGGTACTTGGAGTCGGTGGTGGGCGGTGCGGCGAGGGCCTGTTCGAACAGCTCCTGGCCGGCGAAGCAGGTCTGTTCCGCGGGGTGGGTGCGGTTGAACTCGATCAGCTCGGCGAGGTTCCGGGGTCCTTCGCGCGTGCCGAGGTAGGCGTCGATGTCCCGGTGGAACTCGCTGAGCAGCGCCGGGAATTCGAGCTCGGCGAGCCGCGCCTGGTACGGGGGTGTCACCTCGACGACCACGGCTCCGGCCTTGCGCAGCTTCTTCGCCGTCCGGGTCATCACCGCGTCCACGTCGGATCCGAGCGAGGGCAGGCGCCACAGGCCGATCCGCTTGCCGCGGAGGCTGCTGCCTCCCTGGTCCGCCACCGCGTCCTTGGCCGGGAGGCCAGGCGGTCCGGGGCGGCTCTGGAGGCCCGGGAGACCTTCCAGGCCACCAGAGCGAGTGCCGTCACCACGTGAGTCCTCGCGACCGCTCAGCACCGAGAGCGTGAGCGCGGCGTCGATCACGTTGCGCGCCATGGGCCCGGCCGCGTCCTGCTCGGCAGAGATCGGCACCACGCCCGACTGGCTGACCAGACCGAGGCTGGGCTTGTGGCCGACGACGCCGTTCATCCCGGCCGGGCACACGATGGAGCCGTCCGTCTCGGTGCCGATCGCCACCTGCGACAACGACGCGGCGAGCGCGGCGGCGGAGCCGGACGACGATCCGCACGGATTCCGGTCGAGGACGTACGGGTTGTTGGTCTGTCCACCCACCGCCGACCACCCCGATGTCGGCTTCGCGCCGCGGAAGTTGGCCCATTCGGACAGGTTGGTCTTGCCGAGGATCACCGCCCCCGCCTTCCGTAGTCGGGTCACCAGTGCGGCATCGGAGTGGGGTGGGCTCCCGGCGAGCGCGAGCGACCCGGCCGTCGTCGGCATGTCACGGGTGTTCACGTTGTCCTTGAGCAGAACGGGGATGCCGTCCAGCGGCCCAAGGGTCTTACCACGTCGGTGCCTGACGTCGCTGTCGGCCGCCTGGCGCAGGGCCGCCGGGCTGGTACGCAGCACCGAGTGGATCTTGGGATCGATGTTCTCGATCCGCCGCAGGTAGGCCCGGGTCAGCGTCGACGAGGTCAGCGAACCGTCCGCCATGCGAGCCTGTAACTTCGGAATCGTCACGGTGTCCAGGTCGATCCCCGGAGCGAGTGGTGACCCGGCGAGTGGCGGCGAACTGTCGGCGCCATGCTCGGCTACTTGCGCACCGGCATGCGGTACGCCCGTCAGAAGGGACCCCGCGACAAGCGCGGTGGTCATTGCGGCAATGCTCCTCTTTCCCATGGGGGTCAGCGGACTACACGGGCACCGTCCGACGCAAGGGTGTGGGGCTTCCGTGGATCGTCCGCTCAGGCTCGCGCTGATGGGTTTTCCGGCTCCGACGTGAGCCACGCGGCATGAAGCCGCGGGACCGGTTCAGACAAGGGCGGGCATCCCACCCGTTGGAGTACCGTATGGCCGCTCTGGACGGCGGCCGGAACGTCGTTGAGGACCTCGTCGTGCAGTTCCGTCCAGGAGTGGCAGGCGAACGGCGCGCCGATCGGCGAACGCTGCCGGGCGATCACGGTCTCGGCCGGCACCCCGAGTGCCGACAAGTGGACGGCAAGCGCGGACGACCTGGTCAGGCACAGCGCGTCGGGGTCGAACAGCCGTACCACTGTGGGGTTCAGCTGGAAGTAGACGCCCTCGGCGGTGTCCAGGAGCACCCCCGTACCGTCGGCGGGGTCAAAGACTGTCTGCTCCGCCAGTTGGATCAGCGGCATTTCGGTCTCCTCTCGCGAGGTCCGGAGCACGCGCGTGCCCATCGCTCCGTGGGCGCGGGGCGTTACTCCCTCGGCACCGGGGCGAGCTTGTGCGCCAGGTCGCGCAGGAACAACTCGACCATGGCCGTACACAGCAAATTCTCCGCGTTGCGATGCAACGCGCGCGGGTCGGCGAGGACGGCGGCCAGGCGGCGCGGATCGATGACGCCCAGGACGGTCAGCCGGGCGTCGGACCGCCGGGTACGTCCGCGACGGCGTCCGGATGGCGCAGGCACCACGTCTCGTCCGGCGATCCGAGCCAGTCCTGCCCATAGTGCCGCCACACGAGGGAGGGAAGACCCCGGCGGGCGGCGACGAGACGCAGCACGGGCTTGTCGATGGTCCGGTCGGCGTGGGGGATCACCCGGTAGGCGTTCGGCAGCCGGGCCGCCATCCGGCGCAGTTCCCTGCCGCCCCAGGGCTTGGCGCAGTGGATGCCGTACGGCCACCAGACCGTCATGTTCCGGATGCGCTCCTGCGCGGCGGAGTCCGGTTCGTAGCGTTCGGCGTCGGCGTCGGGAACCCGGAACCGGGACGAGGAAGTCGCTCGCGCGCTCGGTCTCGGCGGTCGCTTCCGCGCCGTCGTAGAGCGAGTGGCCGGGGCGGATACTGCGGGCGACCCTGTCAGCTCCCACGGCGCCGTTCTGCTGGCCACCGCGGGCGTCGTCGGGCTGCCCTACCAAGCCCGTACTGCTCCTGACGCTGCTCGCCACCATGGCGCTGACGTCGTTGTCCTCACCGTCCTGGCGGCGGCACCGGCCCTCGGCATCCGCAGCGTGGAGTCCTTCCACATCCTGCTGACGTCAGGACCGGCGGCCCACGGCCGACGTCAGCGGCAGGACGATGGCCGTGGCGGCGATCCCGTCCCGGACGATCCACTGACCCGAGAACACCTTCAGCTCGACGCCCTCCACCACGGGCCCCTCGACGAGCAGCCGCGCGGTGAACGTGCCGTCCGGCTCCAGCTCCACGTGGGCGTCCTCGAAACCGAGCCAGCGCCCGGTGAGGGGGAACCACGTCTTGTAGACGGACTCCTTGGCACTGAACAGCAGACGGTCCCAGGGCGTGCCCGGATACCGGGCGCCGAGCCGGGCGAGCGCCGCACGCTCCGTCTCGTCGGCGATCAAGGTCAGGACGTCCGGGTCGCGCAGCGGCTCGCCCGGCTCCGCGTCGACGCCGAGCGAGGTCACCTCACCGGCACGGGCCACGACCGCCGCGCGGTACCCGGCGCAGTGCGTCATGCTGCCGACGACACCGGCCGGCCAGCGGGGCGCGCCGCGCTGCCCCGGCAGGATCGGGGCGGGCGGCACGCCGATGAGGTTCAGCGCGGTCCTGGCGCAGTGGCGCACGGTGGTGAACTCGTTGCGCCGCTTGGCCACCGCGTTCGCCACCACCGCCTCCTCCTCGGGGAAGAGCACGGCGTCGGCGGGGTCGTCATGTGTCTCGACGACGGTGACCGGCACGGCGGCCAGCAGGGATGCCAAGGGGCCCGAGGCTTCCGGGGTTTGGCGCACGGGTATCGAGGGTGACGTCACGAGAGATCACCGTACCGGGCAGAGGCCACGCGCGCGTGGACAGTGACCTGTGCCACCCCGCGCCGCTCCCGGTGCGGGCGGCGCCCGGCGAGCGCCTACGCTGGCGTGATGCAGGACGAGTACCGCACAGTGGCCCGCGAGGGCGTGCACGAGACCGAGATCAACCGTTCGCGGTTCCTGTGCGCCCTGGCACCCGCGGCCACCGAGCGGGAGGCCCAGGACTTCGTCGCGCGCGTCCGCAAGGAGCACCCGACGGCCACCCACAACTGCTTCGCCTACGTCATCGGGGCCGACGCGTCGATCCAGAAGGCCAGTGACGACGGCGAGCCCGGCGGCACGGCGGGTGTCCCGATGCTGCAGATGCTGACGCGCCGCGACATGCGGTACGTCGCCGCGGTCGTGACCCGCTACTACGGAGGCGTCAAGCTCGGCGCCGGCGGACTCATCCGCGCCTACGGAGGAGCGGTCGGCGAGGCGCTCGACACCCTCGGCACCGTCACCCGCCGCCGCTTCCGCCTCGCCACCGTCACCGTCGACCACCAGCGCGCGGGCAAGGTGCAGAACGATCTTCGGGCGGCGGGCCGTGACGTGCGTGACGTCCGCTACAGCGACGCGGTCACCATCGAGATCGCTCTGCCCGACGCCGACGTGGACGCCTTCCGGGGCTGGCTGGCCGACGCCACCGCGGGCAGCGCGGTGTTCGAGCTCGGGGGAGAGGCGTACGGGGACGCCTGACGCGCGGCGCCCCGCGAAGCCGGGGCCTTGGACGGGACGACGGTTACGGGAGTAGCCACCCGTGATGTCCGACCCGCCCGTTAGTCTCGGGGATCATGAGGCTGCTGCACACGTCCGACTGGCATCTGGGCCGCTCGTTCCACCGCGTGAACATGCTCGACGCCCAGGCCGCGTTCATCGGTCATCTGGCGTCGACCGTGCGCGAGCGCGAGGTCGACGCCGTCCTGGTGGCCGGGGACGTGTACGACAGGGCGGTGCCGCCGCTCGCGGCGGTCGAGCTCTTCGACGACGCGCTGCACCGCCTCGCGGACCTCGGCGTGCCCACGGTGATGATCTCCGGGAACCACGACTCGGCGCGCCGCCTCGGCGTCGGCGCGGGCCTCATCGACCGCGCCGGCATCCACCTGCGCACCGCCCCCGCCGCCTGCGCGGAGCCCGTGATCCTCACCGACGACCACGGGGACGTGGCGTTCTACGGCCTGCCCTACCTCGAACCCGCCCTGGTCAAGGACGAGTTCGGGGTGGAGAAGGCAGGCCACGAGGCGGTCATCGGCGCCGCCATGGACCGCGTGCGGGCCGACCTCGCCACCCGCGCGCGGGGCACCCGGTCCGTCGTGCTCGCCCACGCCTTCGTCAGCGGCGGCCAGGTCAGCGACAGCGAGCGGGACATCACCGTCGGCGGGGTCGCGGCGGTGCCCGCCGGCGTCTTCGAAGGCGTCCACTACGCGGCACTCGGTCATCTGCACGGCAGCCAGACGCTGGGGGCGCGCGTACGCTACTCCGGCTCCCCGCTGCCGTACTCCTTCTCCGAAGCCGACCACCGCAAGAGCATGTGGCTGGTCGACCTCGGCCCCGAGGGGCAGATCGAGGCCGAGCGCGTCGACTGCCCGGTGCCGCGCGCGCTCGCCCGCATCAGGGGCACGCTCGACGAGCTCCTCGACGACCCCGGCCTCGCGCGGCACGAGGAGGCGTGGGTGGAGGCGACCCTCACCGACGCGGTGCGCCCGGACGACCCCATGGCCCGGCTCTGCGAGCGGTTCCCGCACACCCTCAGCCTCGTCTTCGACCCGGACCGGGCCCCCGACGACCCGGACGTCTCGTACGCCCAGCGCCTCCAGGGCCGCAGCGACCAGCAGATCGCCGAGGACTTCGTCGCCCATGTGCGCGGCGCCGGGCCCGACACGCACGAGCAGGCGGTGCTGCGGTCCGCCTTCGACGCGGTCCGTACCGAAGACACCCTGCACGAGGTCGCCCGATGAGACTCCACCGGCTCCGCGTCACCGCCTTCGGACCCTTCGGCACCACCCAGGACATCGACTTCGACGAGCTGTCCGCAGCCGGGCTCTTCCTGCTGCACGGCCCGACCGGCGCGGGCAAGACCTCCATCCTCGACGCCGTCTGCTACGCCCTGTACGGGTCGGTGCCGGGAGCGCGGCAGGGCAGCGGACAGGGCATGTCGCTGCGCAGCGACCACGCGCGGCAGGGCACGCGCACGGAGGTGTGCCTTGAACTCACCGTCGCCGGGCGCCGCCTGGAGATCACCCGTCAGCCGCCGTGGGCGCGGCCCAAGAAGCGGGGCACGGGCACGACCACGGAGAAGGCGCAGAGCTGGCTCCGCGAAGGCACGCGGGCTGACGGTTGGAAGGAACTGAGCCGGTCCCACCAGGAGATCGGCGAGGAGATCAGCCAACTGCTCGGCATGAGCAAGGAGCAGTTCTGCCAGGTCGTGCTGCTGCCCCAGGGCGACTTCGCGCGCTTCCTCCGCGCGGACGCGGAGGCGCGCGGCAAGCTGCTCGGGCGGCTCTTCGACACGCGCAGGTTCGCCGCCGTCGAGCAGCGGCTCGCCGAGCAGCGGCGCACCACCGAGGCCGAGGTCAAGGACGGCGACGCGGCGCTCCTCGCCGACGCGCACCGCATGCAGCAGGCCGCGGCGGAGGGCGGCCGGGACGCCGAACTGCCGCTGCCCGACCTCGCGCCCGGCGACCCGGGCCTCGCGACCGAGGTCCTCGCCTGGGCCGCCGTGGCCCGCGCGGGAGCCCGTGAGCGCCTCACCATCGCGCACTGCGCGCTCACCGCCGCCGAATCCGCGCAGGCCGCCGCGGAACGCCGACTGGGGGACGTACGCGAACTCGACCGGCTGCAGACCCGGTTCGCCGAGGCGCAGGAGCGCGCCGCGCGGCTCCACGCGCGCGAGCCGGAGCAACGGGAGTACGAGCAGCGCCTGGAGCGGGCGCGCAAGGCCGAGACCGTCGCGCCCGCGCTCGGGCTGCGCGAGGCCGCCGAGGCGGAGCACCGCCGGGCCACGCAGGAGGAGGCACGCGCGCGTGGACACCTCCCCCCGACGTTCGAGGCCGCCGGCGCGTCGGGGCTCGCCGCCGCCGCGCGCAAGGCCGCCGAGGAGCTGGGCGGCCTCGGCTCCGCCCGGCGTGCCGAGCAGCGGCTCGCCGACATCACCGCGGAGCGCGCGGCGCTGGACCGGCAGGAGCGCGCCGACGACGATCTGCTGCAGGACGCGGCGGGCTGGCTCGACGGCTGGGAGGCGACCCGGGCCGCCCTTCAGGAACGCGTCGAATCCGCCCAGGAAGCCGCGACGCACGCCGAGCGCCTGGCGGGCCGCCTCGAACCCGCCCAGGACCGCCTGGACGCGGCCCGCCGCCGCGACCGGCTCGCCCAGGACGCGGCGGCGGCCAAGGACCGCGCCCTCACCGCACGCGAACACGCCACCGCCACGCACGAACACTGGCTCGCCCTCAAGGAACAGCGCCTCACCGGCATCGCCGCCGAACTCGCCGCGCACCTGACGCACGGCGAACCGTGCGCGGTGTGCGGGGCGACGGAACACCCAGCCCCCGCACGGAAGACCGCCGGGCACGTGGACCGTGGCGCCGAGGAGGCAGCACTCGCCGCCCACCGCGCGGCACTGGAGTCCCGCACGACCGCCGAGCGCGTACTCAGCGACGTACAGGCATCGCTGGCGGCGGCGA
Organism: Streptomyces sp. NPDC003379; assembly: GCF_053589195.1. Taxonomy (NCBI): domain Bacteria; kingdom Bacillati; phylum Actinomycetota; class Actinomycetes; order Kitasatosporales; family Streptomycetaceae; genus Streptomyces; species Streptomyces sp. NPDC003379. The sequence continues at coordinate 49,395 of NZ_JBSFRK010000019.1, forward strand.
CAGCGGCGGCGCGGGGCAGTGCGGGAGCGGAGGTCGACGGCTCCGTCGGCGCGCACGGGGGCGCGGGGTCGGTCGTCGGCGAACTCGCGGCGAAGGCGGTGGCGTGGGGCGGCGTGGGAGCGGAGGTCGACGGTCCCGCCGACGCGTATGGGGATATGGGGCCGACCGTCGACGGACTCACGACGACGGCGTGGGGCGGCGTGGGAGTGGAGCCCGGGGGCCCCGTCGGCGCGTATGGGGATACGGGGCCGACCGTCGACGGACTCGCGGCGGCGCGGGGCAGTGCGGGAGCGGAGGTCGGCGGCTCCGTCGGCCCGCAGGCGGACAAAGAGCCGACCGTCGATGAACTCGCCGCGGCCGTCGAGGAGTTGCGCCGGGCCCACGCCGAAGCCCGCGACCGCGCCTCCGGGCTGCACGCCGCGCGGGAAGCGCTCGCGCAGGCCGGGCGCGAGTACGACCGCAGGGTCGCCGGGCAGCAGGAGGCCGCGCGTCGCGCCGCGTCACGGGCCACCCTGCGTGACGTGCTCGACCGCGAACAGGCCTCCTTGAGTGCAGAGTTGACCCACGCACGTGGGACCACCGGCAGCGTCGCGGCCCGCGCCGCCCAGCTGGAGCGGCAGACCGCACTGCTCACCGAGGCCGCGGATGCCGCGCGCGTCGCCGACGACACGGCGGAGCGCCTCAAGGCGGCCGACGCGCGACTCGCCGACGCTGCCTTCCGCGCCGGGTTCGACACGCCGGAGACCGCGGCCGCCGCCCTTCTCGACGACGCCCGGTACCGCGAGCTCCAGCACCGCATCGACGCCTGGCGCAACGAAGAGGCCGCGGTGCGTTCCGTCCTCGCCGAGCCGGACACGGCAGACGCCGCGCGGCAGCCGGCCGCCGACCTCCCGGCGGCGCGGGCCGAGGCCGAGGCGGCGGGGCGGCGGCTGCGGGCCGCCGCGTCCACGCGCGACGCCGCGGCACGGCGCTGCGCCGAACTCGACCGGCTCTCCGCCCGCACCATCGCGGGGACGCGCAGGCTGGCGCCCCTGCGCGCCGCCTACGACCGGGTGGCGCGGATGGCCGCACTGGCCGCGGGCACCTCGGCGGACAACGAACGCCGGATGCGCCTGGAGTCGTACGTGCTGGCCGCCCGCCTGGAACAGGTCGCCGCCGCCGCGACGGTCCGGCTGCGGCGGATGTCGTCCGGGCGCTACACCCTCGTGCACTCCGACGACCGCTCCGGACGCGGCCGTTCGGGGCTCGGCCTGCACGTGGTCGACGCGTGGACGGGCCGCGAGCGCGACACGGCGACCCTCTCGGGCGGCGAGACGTTCTTCGCCTCACTGGCGCTCGCGCTGGGCCTCGCCGACGTGGTCACCGACGAGGCGGGCGGCGTACGGCTCGACACGCTCTTCATCGACGAGGGCTTCGGCAGCCTCGACGACCAGACCCTGGACGAGGTGTTGGACGTCCTCGACTCGCTGCGCGAACGGGATCGCAGCGTCGGCATCGTCAGCCACGTCGCGGATCTGCGGCGGCGGGTGCACGCGCAGTTGGAGGTCGTGAAGGGGCGCGACGGTTCGACTGTCCGTCAACGGGGCGGGGCCTGAGGACTCAGGGGTCAGTTCAGAGTTCTGCTGGTCTATGACCGAGCGCACTTCGCTCAGGACGGAGTCATGGACGGTCAGGGCTGATGCAGGGCGGCGGCCACGAGGCCTTCGAGGGCCTCGCGCGGTACTTCGCCTCCGCATACAAGCCGGTCGAAGACCAGACCGTCGATGCAGGACAGCAGCGTGTGCGTGCGGTTCTCGACGTCCGTCACGCCGTGCCCGGCGAGGAACAACCGAACGGCCTCGCGGCCGGCGTTCTCGCGGGGTACGAGGATCTCCCGCAGTTCCGGGTCCCGCGCGCTCTCGACGGCGCAGGCGAAGCGGGCGAGTGAGCGGCGGCGGCCCTCGCCGGTGAGTCGCTGGTGGATGAGCAGCGTCATGCTGTTCGCCAGGTCCTCGGCAGTGCGGAGGGGTGGGAGCTGCTCCGCTGTTGTTTGTAGTTCTGCCTGGTCGAGTTGGACCAGGCGTGTCACGAGTGCGGTGAGCAGTGCGGCCCGGGTGCGGAAGTATGCCGACGTGGTGCCGGGCGGCATACCCGCTTGGCGGTCCACCGCGCGGTGGGTCAGGCCGCGGATCCCTTCGTCGGCGAGTACGTCGAGAGCCGCGTCCGCGAGGAGGGTGCGCCGATCCGTAGCCATGGTTCCTTTCTACACCTGTAGTACTTCGGATAAGGTCATCTTCTACAGATGTAGAAGAAGTGGGGGCTCACCATGGGCAATACAGCAGTAGTCGTCGGAGGGGGCATCGGCGGGCTGGCCGCCGCGATCGGTCTGCGCCGCGTCGGCTGGGAGGTGAGGGTCGTCGAGCGTGCGCCTGTGCTCGACGACGTGGGGGCGGGCATCTCACTGGCCGCCAACGGCCTTCGAGCACTGGACGAACTCGGCGTGGGCAAGACGGTGCGGGAAGCGTCGCGGGGCCAGTACAGCGGCGGCACCCGCACGCCGGGGGGCGGTTGGCTGGCCCGGATGGACGGCGCGGCGCTGGAGAAGGCGGTCGGCACGCCGATCATGGGTATACCTCGCGCCACCTTGCACCGGCTGCTGCGCGAGGCCCTGCCCGCCGAAACACTGCTGATCGGCTCCGAGGCCGACTCGGTCCAGCAGGTCGGGCCCGGGGCGGTTCGAGTCGGCTGCGGCGAGACGGTCCTGGACGCCGATTTGGTGGTGGCGGCCGACGGCATCGGCAGCAAGGTCCGCGACCGTCTCTTTCCCTCGCATCCCGGTCCGGTCTACAGCGGCTCGACCGTACTGCGTGCCATCACCGAGCACGCGGTCGAACTGCGCACCGACTTCGAGTTGACCTGGGGGCACGGCGCCGAATTCGGGCACATCGCCTTTCCTGACGGGCGCGCCGAGTGGCACGCGGTCCTCAGCCTTCCCGCCGGGACGCGGTTCGCCGACCCCCTTGCCGAATTGCGCCGACGGTTCCACAACTGGCACGACCCGATCCCCGCCCTGCTCGACGCGGTCCGGCCCGACGCCGTGCTGCACCACGACGTCAACGAACTGCGCACGCCGCTTCCCTCGTACGCGGTCGGCCGGATCGCGTTGCTCGGTGACGCGGCGCACGCGATGACCCCCAACCTGGGACAGGGCGCCTGCCAGGTGCTGGAGGACGCGGTCACCCTGGCCGCCGCGCTCACCGTCGAGCCCACCGTGGAAGCGGCGCTCGCCCGGTACGACGCCGAGCGCCGACCGCGCAGTCAAGCCGTCGCACGCGCCGCCCGGCAGGCGGGGCGGATGGGCCAGCAGCTCTCCCACCCATTGCCCGTCGCCCTACGCAACACCGCGATGCGGATGACCCCCTCCCGCGCTGCCGTACGCATGATCCTCCGGCATCACGACTGGGCCCCGCCGCACCTGAGCTGATCCGGGCGTCCGAGTGGCTGTTGACCTTGTTCAGGACGGCTTGCGGGAGCGAGTGGCTCCGCTGCTCCCGCCTGAGGTGAGTACCAGACATGCCGACACGAAAAGAAACGCCCACTTGACCCGACGCAAGACGCGGGTGGCTACGGCAAGCCGCTGATGTGCCCGGCGTGCCGGGGCCCAGGGACGGCGCCACGAACGCCGGGACCGGCCGGGGCCGGAGTTCAGCGCACCGGGAAGCCGAAGGAGTAGCCCTGCTCCTTGAGCCGGGGGAGGAGGCGGCGCAGGGCCTCGACGGTCTGGGTACGGTCACCGCCCGCGTCGTGGAAGAGGAGCGTCGGCCCGCCTGGCAGCTCCCGTTCGACGGTGGCGACGATGGCGTCCGTGCCCGGACGTTCGAAGTCCTTGGTGTCCACGTTCCAGCCGAGCGGGCGCATGCCCCGGGATGCGGCGAGCTTGCGGCTGTACGGGGTGAAAGCGCCACCGGGGGCCCGGTAGTACATCGGCCGTACGCCCCCGGACGCTTTGGTGATCATGCGTTCGGCGTCGAGTATCTGCTGCGACTGGTAGCTCTTTGAATCCTTGTCCATGGCGGTGTTGTGCGACACCGAGTGGTCGCACAGCCGGTGCCCGGCCGCGACCACCTTCTTCACGAGGTCCGGGTGGGCCTGCGCCTGCGTCCCGACCATGCAGAACGTGGCCTTCACCCTGTACTCCCGCAGTACATCCAGCACTTGGGGGGTCCACACGGGGTCGGGGCCGTCGTCGATGGTGATGTTGACGCCGCGCGTCCCCTTCTCCGAGGCGTGCGCGATGGTCGCCGCGACCGGCTTGACGTCACTGCCGGGCGTGGCCGGCGCGGTCGCCTCGGGTGACGAGTCGCCCGTGGAACCGGCCTGCGCGGTCCATACCGAGGCGCCGGTGGCGAGCACCGTCACCCCGAGCGCCGCACCGATGACCTTGCCGTACCAGCTCCGCCCGCCGCCATGCCGTGCCATGCCCGCCCCTCTCACGCAGTCCCTCGCCGATCCCGGTCGCCGTGCGACCAACTGACAGGACGAGGGGCAGTGGCCAGGGGATGCGTCCGTTACCGATCACGGACAATTCCGTGAGAGTCCGCGGACAACTCGCCGCGAGCAGCGGGCGGGCGATGGCCTCGGTTGGACTCGGGGGTGGCCACGCGCCGGACTGGGCACGCGGGACCTACGGCGCTGCCACCCTGGTGAGCACCATGGACGGCGGCTTGTCGGGAGTGCGGAACTCCACCGTCCCTTGGCCGCTCGTGTAGAGCTGGATACCGCCGATCTCACCGAGTCCACCGTCATCGACCGTCAGGTAGACGAAGTCGCTGGACGAGCTGCTGTCGACGAACTCCCATCGGCCGCTGAAGTCGGCGGTGCCGGAGACCACGTATGTCGACACATCAGTGGCGGAGAACGTCCCGTCGGACCCGAGCAGGATCTCGCCGCCGGTCGCGTCGTTGCGGTACACGCCGGGCAGATCGTCGGTGTCGACCGAGTCCGTACACCCTGAGGTGAGTACCGCAGAAGCGGTCAGTGAGGCGACAAGCCACCGTCTGCCTGTCCCTCTGATCATCATGGCCCCAGCGTAGCGGCATCACGAACAGCCGAATCGTCACACTGGTCACGCCTCAACCGGACGGTGACCGGCACGGTCACGCGGGCCTGCCGAGCTACATCCCCAGCCGAACGCCCCGGGCATCCGCGATGACGTCCAGCGCCTCGACGTGCCATCCGTAGAGATGCGTGACCGTGAGGCAGTGGGTCAGCACGCGCTCGTGAGCCTCGTCGGTGCCGATCCGCAGCAGGCCGCGTACGGCGGTCTCCTTGGTGTCGGGATGCAAGTCGGCATCGAGCAGTGCCGCCAGGGGTGCGACGCAGTCGGGTGTGCCCCGCTCGCTCAGCGCGGCGGACGCGGTCTCCTGGGTCGGCGGCGCCGCCGCAAGCCGCCCCAGGGCGGCGGTCGCCTCGGTCTCGGGGCGGACGGCGAGCGCCGCGACCAGCTGGTCTGCCACGTCCTCGCGTACGTCGTCCACGAGCCGGACGAGGACGGGCACGGCCGGTGCGCCGATCCGGCCCAAGGCGTGCAGGGCGGCCCGTGCGACGTCGGGCTCGGAGCCGTGTGCGACGACCTCCCCGAGCGCCTGGACCGCCGCCCGCACCGGGAACCCGCCCAACGCCGTCACCGCCCGCCCCCGTATCGCCTCGTGCGGGGAGCGGGCGCAGGCCAGCACCACCGGCAGCGTGTCCGGCGCGCCGATCAGGCCGAGGGCCCGCACGGCGCGAGCGCGCACGGTGCCGGGCTGCTCCTCGTCCTCCGCCAAGGCGGCGAGCGGCGCGGCTCCCGCCAGGAGCCGAAGCGCGCCGAGCGCGTCCACGACGGAGGTGCGCACCGCCGTCGGGGCCATGTCGTCCGCCAGGACGGCCAGGAGCGACGGTACGGCGGCCGCGTACCGGGCCGCCCCCAACGTGCGTGCCGCGGCGCCCCGTTGAGCCGCCGGGCCTCCCGTGTCGGCGAGCAGGGCCAGGACCTCCCGCAGCGGCGGCTTGTGCAGGCCGGCGAGCAGGTCCGCCACCGCGTCGCCGATCCGCGCGTCGCCCAGCGCCTCCAGCAGGGCCCCGCTCGCCTCGGCCCCCGCACAGGCGGCGAGGGCCCGGGCGGCGGCCCGGCGCACGGTCGGTGCCGCCGCCTCCCACAGGTGGTGCCGGAGCAGGGCGACGTACGCGCCCCGGCCGGGTACGTCCACGCCGAAGAGGCCGGGCGCCTCCGCGACGCGGTCGCAGACGGCGGCCACGGCGTACGGCGGGCACGCGGCATCCCGCGGTGAGTGTGCCGCCGCGCGGAGCACCCCCCACAGATGCTCCCGGCCGTCCTCGGTCCTGGAGAGCAGGGCGGTCGCGAGGCGGCCCGTCTCGGGGTCCGGGTCGCGCTGCGTCTCGCGCAGGACCTCCTCGGCGGACGGGTAGCGGCGTCCGGGCGGCCAGGTGGCGGCGGGCAGCGCGTGCAGCGCCCTGACCGCGACCCGGCGCAGGTGCGTGTCCGAGGCTGGGGAGTGCACGAGGACGAGGAGCGCGGAGCCCGCGCGCGGGTCACCGATCGCGCCGAGCGTCCGCACCACGTGTTCGGCGTCGTCGGGCAGGTAGTGCCAGAGCGAGGCGAGGAGTGGCGTCACCGCCTCGCGCGGGCGCAGCCGGGCCAGCGCGTCGAGCGCCGGCATGGCCGTGGACCTGTAGCGGTCGGTCGCCACTTGGTCGAGTATGTCGAGCAGCCCGCGCACGGCGTCCGGTCCGCCGATGGCGGCCAGCGCCTCGCAAAGGGTCCGGTCCAGTTCCTCGTGGGTGTTCCGCACCTCGGGCAGCAGCCGCAGTAGTTCCGGCACCGCGCGTCGCTCCCGCAGTCGCCCCAGCGACGCGACGGCCTGCCACCGCATCCCCCGATATGGCTCGCCCTTCCGCCGGAGGCAAGTGAAGAGCGCCTCGACGACCTCCGGCGACCCCGCGCTGCCGCCCAGCAACTCTGTCGCCCGCGCCGCGACGCCATGGTCGTCGGACCGCGTGGCCCGGCACAGGCCCGCGACATCGCCCTCCATGCGCAGCCGCACCAGTTCGGCCCACGTCAACGCCTGCCCACTCACGCCTCCCCGCCGTCCCCGGGCTCCCGGTCCGACATCGCGACGTACACCGGCGTTCCGATGACGACCGCCAGCTCCCGCCCGTCCTCCCGCGTCACGGTGCCGCGCATCAACCGCCGCGCGAGGAATTCGCAGTACACCGGCGGCACGGTCAACGCTCCGGCGCACCGGGCCACTTCCTGCATGATGCTGTCGCCGCCCACTCTGTGCCTACGGGTCCGCCAGCGCACATTCATCTGGGACTCCCACTCGGGCGGGAAGTCCCGCAGCAGTCCGAACATCGACGGCAGCCCCGAGAAGCCGACCTTGTGCATGTCGGGCGCGATCTGGTAGCCGATCAAGTGGTGGGCCGACCCGATGAGCGCGACCAGCGTGTCGCCGTCCTCGCCCATCATCAGCGTCGGACCGTTCGCGTCGCCGTATCCCGCGATCCGCAGCCCCAGGTCCCCGCGGAACCAGGCCGTCGGCTCCGACATCCAGCCGACGTCGAACTCCCGCTCCAGATATGTCTCTACCAGATCGAGACGGTCGTACGTACTCGTGTCGGTACGTGGTGACTGCACAGCCACGCTTACGACCTTCAGGTCGACCTTGGCCTCGACGGCGAGGCGCCGCAGGAGCTTCGGCGGGATCTGCTCGTACAGCATGTCCACCTTGGCGGTGGAGACGTAGATGTAGTACCGCACGTGTCAGCCGCCCTCAGGGGCGGCGCCCCCGGCCGAGCGACAGGAAGGCGGACCATGGTACCGGGGTGTAGCTGGACTCGAACCACTCAAGTCCGGTGCCGCTGCTCATCGCTCTCCTAGTAACCGGTCCAACACGCCGTCGTGTCCTCGATGTTGAGGCATCGGCCCGCAGCATCCCATACTCGTGGGCCAGGATCACCAGCTTGGTGTCGCGGGGCAGGGGGCGGGTCACCCCCGGCCCGTTGGCTCGGGTCGAGGGGTGGCCCGCGCGGTCCGGGCGTGGCCGCCGGAACCCTGCTTCGGGGGGCTGTTCAGTCCTGGTGGAGTTCGTTGCGGCCGGGGCCGCCGGAGAGCTTGTCGGTGCCTGTGCCGCCCCACAGAACGTCGTCACCGCTGTTGCCCCACAGCGTGTCGTTGCCCGCCTCGCCGTACAGCTTGTCGTTGCCCTTGCCGCCGTGGAGGACGTCGGCGCCGCCCTTGCCGTGCAGGACGTCGTTGCCGTCCTCGCCGTGCAGGGTGTTCTCCTCGCCGGTGCCGGTCAGGGAGTCGTTGCCGGGACCGCCGAAGCAGTCCTGGCTGCAGTGGGCGAGGGTGTCGTTCCCGGCGTCACCCCACGGGCCGAAGCCGAACGGGCCGCCGCCGCCGTCGAGGCGGTCGTCGCCGTCGCCGCCGTGCAGGAGCGCGGACTCCGACGCCTTGATGACATCGTCGCCCTTGCCGCCGTAGATCCCCGCCCAGGCCTGGCTGTCCGGCGCGAGGGTCGCGGTGTCGTTCTTGTCGCCGAGGTCGATGTCGTAGCTGTCGGAGTCGTCCGAGTTCTCCGGGATCTTGACCGCGCACCGCACGGCGGTGCGGTCGCCCTCCTCGGGGTACACGCACTTGTCGTCCTCCGCCGCGTCGGCGGAGATGGCGATGTCGTACCGGTCGTGGAAGGTGAGGACGTAGTAGGAGTCGTGCTCGCCGCGGTTGTCTATCTCTTCGTCGACTGTCACCTTGTTCTGCTGGCCGGGTGCCGCCTTGTACCAGAGCTCACCGTCCGCGACGACGACGGAGGCGGTGGCCAGAGCGGCGGACGAGGCAGCCGGGGCGGATGGGGCGGATGGGGCGGCCTGGGCGGTCGACGCCGTTAAGCCGGCCGTGCCGAGAGTCAGGGCAAAGGTGGCGGTGGCGGTGGCTGCGATGGTCCGGTGTATGCGCATGCGGAAGTGACCCTTCAGGGTGTACGTGTATGTGTGCGGTGTGCAGTGGTGCTTCTGGTCACCCGGTTAGACAAGAGGCCCGAGAACGGAGTTGCCCGGCGGCTCATGAACAGCGGCGGACGGCGTGGTGACCGGTACGTGGACGGCGCCACTGCGACGGCCGCCCGCTCATGAGGCGACGGTGCAACTCGACGAGCACGATCACAGACGGCTGTGCACGCGGACATCGCCGTGGGCGTGGGAGTTCACGACGGTGAATATCTCTGTGCCCGGCAGTGTCGTAGCGATGGCGCGCAGCCGGTGCCGGCTCTAGGAGCGGGTGGCGGTCGCGCAGTCGTCGCCCGTGGCCGTCGTGCCGTTGCTCGTGTCGAGCGGCTTGCTGCGGTCGTACGGATCGACCTGGTGGGCCTCGTCGGCGGGCTGCTCGTCGGCCGTGCCGAAGGGCGGCATGAAGTAGCCGGTCGGGGCGGAGCAGCCGCCGTTGGTCATGTCGAGGGTGTACGAGATGAGGGACATCGTGCCCGGTTCGGTGATGACCTTGGCCGGGTCGTCCCAGCTCATCACCACCTTGCGCCGCACGATCGTACGGACGACCTCGGCGTCCCGCCCGCTGTCGCCGGCCGAGGTGACCGGGTATACGAAGGTGACGTCCGCCGTCATCTCGACCGCCCCCCGTTTCCCCTCCCGGTACGTGAGCCGACCGCGCGTCTTGACCACGTCACCGACCAGCCGGGCCTGCGCCGGCCGGAAGCGGCTGAACAACAGCAGCGGGTCGGTCTTGTCGGTGGGCGCCGTCGACGACAGGGCGGTACGCAGGTACTCCTGGACGTCCTTCTGGTGCGGGTTGAGCAGCGCGATCGCCTTCGTGGGCCGCTTGCCGCGCAGCACGCGGGAGTCGAGCCCCGACGCCACCAGGAAGTCCCTGCTCTGCCGCAGTGCCCGTTCGACCTGGGCGGCGTCCATCCAGCCGGTCGCCTTGGCCGACGGCACCGTGATCCCTGCCGCGCCGTCGGCCCAGCGGGCGGCAGGCGAACCCCGGAAGGGGGCGGCGAGGGTAGGGCGCAGACCCGGCTCAGCGCCGGGCGCCTCCCGCGGGCTTTCCGACTCGGCGGCCAACGGCGCCCCGTCCTGCCCGCCGTCGGTACCACCGAACCAACCGGCGACCCGCTGCGGGAAGAGCCCCACGACCAGGAGGGCCACGGCCGCCACCAGGCCGGTCACGTACCAGCCTGTCCTGCGCCGGGGCCGGGCCGGTGAGTACGCACGCCAGCCTTCCGGTTGCCCGGGGCGTTCCCGCAGTCGCCGCTCGACCTCGCGGGCGCGCGCCGACGGCTCCACAGGGGCCCCGGCCGCACCCGTAACCGATTCACGAAGGAACCGCTCCCACTCCTCCTCGGACGCGGACGACCCGTCCTGCCCCCCAGCCCCGCTCACACCGCGCTCCCGTTCCAGCTCGCTTGCTCGATGCCCGCTGCTCGATGCCCGATGCCCGATGGGTCGATCGTCTGATCAATCACTGTGTACCGGTCCATCGAGAGCCGCTCACATGATCGCATGAGCAGGCCGCCGGCCTGCCGGGGGCACATCAGCTGCTCCAGGCAGCCACCGGAATAGTCTCCCCGCACGTCCCACGGCGCGACGAAGAGCCCCCGGAGTGGTCAACGGGGGCTCTTCTGTGCTCTGTCTTGGCTCTGTCTTGCCGTCAGAGGTTGTAGCGCTCGACCTTCAGCACCCAGTTCTGCACGCCGCCCGAGTCCCCTTCGCTCACGCGGAGCCTCACCTGGGCGTTGACGTACCGTTCGGCGAACTCGGGTTCGAAGCGGGCCACGCGGATGAATGTGTGACTGGACCATTCCGGGTTGCCGCGCGCGGTGATGTAGCGGTGGTTGTTGCTGAGCGGCTCGGCCTGCTGGTCGCCGAAGAAGACCGTCGCGTTCAGCATGCCCTGCCCGTTGCCGCCGAGGTCGGAGGAGAGGGCCTCCGCGGAGAAGGTGGCCACGAAGACCGCGCCGTAGGAGGGGGCTCCCTGTCCCAGGCGCAGGTCGATCGATGCGCCTGGAAGGTCGGTCCAACTGGTGCTGGTGGTCTCGAAGCGTTCGGCGTCCCACTTCGCGTAGGTGATGTTCGGGGCGCTGGTGATACGGAAGGAGTTCTGCGGAGGCGTGCTCATGGCTGCTCCTCGTCAGGGGGAGGCGGCCGGCGCACCGGAGTTCACGCTGGCCAGTGCTGCGAGGATCACCGCGTTCCGCCTGCGCCACACCTCTTATCGTGACAGCACGCATCTGGTTGGATACTTTGAGTCATTGTGCGGTCGCATCGCCGCCCTCCGGCGTCACACCGAACACGGACGAGTCGTTCATGCGTCCTAAGGGGCCGTCGGTTCAGGCGGGACAGGGCGACTGGCGTGTGGAACACAACAGTCCGGAAACGGCTCACCCACTCGGATGACTCATGTCTCGCAGGGCAACGTGCAGGAGTCGTACCGGAGTTGGCGAGGACCGCCCCGTTCAAGGGAGCGGGCGTGATCAGCGTCCCAGTGGGCGCCTCGGCAGGGGAGAGGAGTAGACGACGCTCGTCGTCACCGAACCCAGCGCGCCGATGCGGCCCGAGACCTCTTCGAGGTGGTTCATGGAACGTGCGGCGACCTTGATGACGAAGCAGTCGTCGCCCGTGACGTGGTGCGCCTCCAGAATCTCCGGGGTCGCCTCGACCAGGTCGTGGAACGGTTTGTAGTTGCCCGTCGGGTAGCGCAGACGTACGAACGCGAGAATCGGCAGGCCCAGCCGATCCGGGTCGACCACGGCCGCGTAGCCCTGGATGACGCCCGCCTCCTCCAGGCGCCGCACGCGCTCGGTGACGGCGCTCGCGGACATCGAGACGGCGCGCGCCAGTTCGGCATAGCTGGCGCGGCCCTCGCGCTGGAGGACGTCGAGGATGCGCCAGTCGGTGGCGTCCGTGGAATAACCGGTCATGCCCGAGAGGAAACAGGGAAATCCCTGGCCGATCAAGAGGGATGCCGGGGATCACCGCTTCAGACTTTCGGCCACGAGCCATAGATTTTCTGCCATGAACAACACGAACGCGCAGCTCAGCGCCCCTTCCGCCGCCTCCGCCGCCCCGGTCACCGCCGTCGCGAATCCGGTTCTGCGGATTCCGCCCGCCTCCCCGGCCGCGGCCGCCGCGTACTTCGGGGCGAGCCTCGCCTTCCACGCCGATGTCTCCGACGTGGCGTCCGCGCTCGCCGCCGACGGTGACCCCGGCTTCGTCGTCATCGACACCCGCTCCACCGCGTCCTGGGACCAGGGCCACATCCCGGGAGCGCTGCACCTGCCCACCGCGCTCATCCCCGAGCAGGCGGAGGCGCTGCTCGACAAGTCGGTGCCGGTGGTCACCTACTGCTGGGGCCCCGGCTGCAACGGCGCGACCCGGGCGGCCCTCGCCCTCGCCCAGTTGGGCTTCCAGGTCAAGGAGATGCTCGGCGGCTTCGAGTACTGGGCGCGTGAGGGCTTCGGGTTCGAGACGCGGGAGGGCCGCGAACAGCGCACCCCGGACGCGCTGACGGCCCCGGTCGACGCGGCCGACTGCGGCTGCTGAACGTGACCCGCCTTGTCGACGCGGGGTCGGATCACGTGGAAGAGGCCGGCGGCGGCCGACCCTGCGTCGGCTGCGCGCGGGGCGCCGACGGCCATGCCGAAGACACGGAAGCCCAGCAGGTGCGCGACGTCGTTCCAGCCGCGCATCCACTCCTCCGTGACCCCGCACCCGCTCGGCCGTGCCCTGCGTCTCGTACGTGCCCTGTGCCCCCTGTGCCCCTTGCGTCCCCTGCGTCCCCTGCGTCCCCGTGCGCATCCTGTGCGCTCACATTCGACTCCCCCTCAAAACCGTCGTGCACATCACGGCCCCACCGCCCATCATGAACTGCCATGCCACACCTTCCGCCTCCCTCTCCCGCCCAACTGCGCCGCGACCCACTCCCGTTGCGCGGCCGCACCGCTCTCGTCACCGGGGCCAGCCGGCGCGGTGGCATCGGGTATGCCGTGGCGCGCCGCCTCGCCGCGTACGGAGCCGGTGTGTATCTGCACCACCACGTCCCGCACGATGCCGACATGCCCTGGGGCGCCGACCAGCCGGATGACGTCGTCGAGGGAGTGCGTGAGGCGCTCGGCGACCCGGCCGCGACGGTGCGCGCGGGGCCGGGCGACCTGGCGGAGCCCTCCGCGCCGGCCGAGTTGATCGACACGGCGGCCGACGCGCTCGGCGGGCGGATCGACATCCTCGTCGCCAACCACGCGCTGAGCGGCAGCGACGGCTCGCTCGACGCCGTCGACGCCGCCATGCTCGACGCGCACTGGGCGGTCGACACCCGCTCCGTGATCCTCCTCGTCCAGGCGTACGCCCGGCTGCGCGCGAGGTCGGAGCCGCCGGGCCCCGGCGGGCGCGTCGTGATGATGACGTCGGGGCAGGACATCGCGGGCGGCATGCCGCAGGAGATCGCGTACGGCCTCCAGAAGGGCGCGCTGGCCTCGGTGACCCGGTCGCTCGCGACCGGTCTCGCCGACCTCGCCACCACCGTGAACTGCGTCAACCCGGGCCCGGTGGACACCGATTACCTCACGGGCGAGGTCTACGCGCAGGTCGAGGCCCGGTTCCCGGCGGGCCGCTGGGGGATGCCCGACGACCCGGCCCGGCTCATCGCCTGGCTCGCCACCGACGAGGCGGCCTGGATCACCGGCCAGGTCATCGACTCGGAGGGCGGCTTCCGCCGCTGAGCAGGCGTACGTACGTACGTCGGTGAGTGGACGCACGTACGTACATTAGTGAGTGGACGCACGTACGTACGTAAGCGGGCGGCGGGCCGGGAGACGCGCGAGCGCCCGCCCCGCCCCGGCCCGCCGCCGCTCCCGTCACAGTGCGGACAGCTCGTCCACCAGGTCGTCCAGGCCCAGCGAGCCCTGGGAGAGCGCGGCCATGTGCCACGCCTTGGCGTCGAACGCGTCCCCGTGGCGGTGCCGCGCGTTGTCGCGGCCCAGGAGCCAGGCCCGCTCGCCCAGCTTGTAGCCGATGGCCTGGCCGGGGATCGTGAGGTAGCGCGTCATCTCGCTCGCCACGTACTCCGTCGGGCGGCTGCAGTGCGCGTCGTAGAACTCCTGGGCCAGGTCCGGCGTCCAGCGCTCACCGGGGCGGAAGGGGGAGTCCGCCGGGATCTCCAGCTCCAGGTGCATGCCGATGTCGACGATGACCCGCAGCGCCCGCATCATCTGGGCGTCCAGATAGCCGAGCCTGCGCTCCGGGTCGGTGAGGAAGCCCAGCTCGTCCATGAGCCGCTCCGCGTACAGCGCCCAGCCCTCCGCGTTGGCGCTGACGATGCCGACGGTCGCCTGGTAGCGGGAGAGGTCATCCGCGACGTGGGCCCACTGGGCCAGCTGCAGGTGATGGCCGGGCACGCCCTCGTGGTACCAGGTGGAGACAAGGTCGTAGACGGGGAAGCGGGTCTCGCCCATGGTCGGCAGCCAGGTGCGGCCGGGGCGGGAGAAGTCCTCGGAGGGGCCCGTGTAGTAGGGGGCCGCGGCGCCACCGGGCGGGGCGATGTGGGACTCCACCTTCCGTACGCGCTCGGCGAGTTCGAAGTGCGTGCCGTCCAGCGCCTCGATCGCCTCGTCCATCAGCTCCTGCAACCAGACCCGCACCTCCTCCACGCCCTCGATGTGCGTCCCGTGCTCATCGAGGTGGGCGAGTGCCACCCACGGCGTGGCCGCGCCCGGCACGATCTTCTCGGCCTCGGCCCGCATCTCCCCGAGCAGCCGGTGGAACTCCGACCAGCCGTACGCGTACGCCTCGTCGAGATCCAGGTCGGTACCGTTGAAGTAGCGGGACAGCAGGGCGTAGCGCTCGCGGCCCACGGTGTCGGGAGAGCCCTCGATCGCGGGCGCGTAGACGTCCCGCATCCAGTCGCGCAGCGCCACGACGGCGGCGGTGGCGGCGCGTGCCGCGGCGTCCAGGTCGGCGCGGAGCGCGTCCGGACCCGAGGAGGCGAACTCCTCGAACCAGCCGCGGCCACCCGCGCCGCCCTCCCCACGCTCCTCGCCGCCCTCGCCCGCCCACTCAGTGAGCTGCCCGATGAACGTGGCGGTGGGGCGCGGCGCCGCGAACAGCTTGCGTTCCAGACCGAGTTCGAGGGAGGCGCGGTAGCCCTCGTACGCGGCAGGCACGGCCCGCAGCCGCTCGGCGATCGCCGCCCAGTCCTCCTCGGTCTCCATGGGTGTCACGGTGAAGATCTCGCGCACCTCATGCGGCACCGTGTGCAGATTGCCGACCCAGCGCAGCACTTCACCGGTGTCGCGCACGGCGAGCTCCGCGGTGAGCCGCTCCCGCAGCAGCCGGCCGCAGCGGCGCTCGATCTCGCTGTCCGCGCCGGGCCTGCGCTCCGCCTCGTCGAGCCGCGCCAGGGTCGTCCGCGCCAGCCGGGCGAGCGCCTCCTGGCCCGCGGGCGAGGTGTCGGGGAGCCTGCTGTTGCTCTCCTTCACGCCGAGATAGGTGCCGGTGATGGGATCGAGGGCGATGAGCTCGTCGACGTACGCGTCGGCGACCTCACGGGGCAGGGGGCCGGTGTTCGGATGCGGGTTCTTCGTGGCTGACATGCGGACATCCTCGTACGAGGGGCCGGTGCGCGTCACCATGATTCACCGTCGACATCGGATGGCCCGTCGGCGGCGGCCTCGGGCGGCAGCAGCGGACCGCACTCCCACTGCTGGAAGATCAACCTCGTCTCCACGCGGGCCACTTCGCGCCGCGCCGTGAACTCGTCGAGGACGAGCCGCTGCAGATCCGCCGGACCGGCCACCGCCACATGTACAAGAAAGTCGTCCGGGCCCGTGAGATGGAACAGGGACAGCGACTCCGGCAGCGCCCGGATCCGCTCCACGAAGGGGCCCACGAGGTCGCGGCGGTGCGGCCGCACCTGCACCGAGAGCAGCGCTTGCAGGCCACGCCCGAGCTTCGCCGGGTCGAGCCGCAGCCGCTGTCCGAGAATCACCCCCGAGCGCCGCAGCCGCGTCACCCGGTCCAGGCACGTGGACGGCGCGACACCGACCTGCGCCGCGAGGTCGCGGTAGGTGGTCCGGGCGTCGTTCTGCAGCAGGCGCAGAATGTGAAGGTCCACCGGGTCCAGTGCGACAGATTCAGCCATTGGCCGAACGTAACACGGTATTCGCCCCCGAAACCCCGGGTGATGTTCAGCCTGTGGGGCATGGACGCGAACACGGAGACAGTGATGCATGAGGCGCCGCCCGGCGGGTCGCGGGTGGCGGACGAGACCCGGGGAGACGGGGCACCGGCGCCGCGTGCCCTCGCCACCGAGGCCGTGCACGCCGGGCGCGACGATCTGGCCGAACTGGGCCTGCACGCCCCGCCGATCGACCTCTCGACGACGTACCCCTCCCACGACAGCCGGGCCGAGGCCGCCCGCATCGACGCCTTCGCCGCCGACGGGACCCTCGACGACGGGCCGCCCGTCTACGCCCGTCTCGGCAATCCGACCGTCGCCCGCTTCGAGACCGCCCTCGCCCGCCTCGAAGGCACCGAGAGCGCCGTCGCCTTCGCGAGCGGCATGGCCGCCCTGACCGCGGTCCTCCTCGTACGCGGGGCCGCGGGCCTGCGCCACGTCGTGGCCGTCCGGCCGCTGTACGGCTGTAGCGACCACCTGCTCACGGCGGGTCTGCTCGGCACCGAGGTGACGTGGGCGGAGCCGACCGGCATCGCGGACGCCATCCGCCCCGACACCGGCCTGGTGATGGTCGAGTCACCGGCCAACCCCACCCTCGCCGAACTCGACCTGGCCGCCGTGGCCCGCTCCTGCGGCGAGGTGCCGCTGCTCGCCGACAACACCTTCGCGACGCCCGTGCTCCAGCGGCCCGTGGAGAGCGGCGCCCGTCTGGTCCTGCACAGCGCCACGAAGTACCTGGGCGGGCACGGGGACGTCCTCGGCGGGGTGGTGGCGTGCGACGAGGAGCTCGCGCGGCGGCTGCGACAGGTGCGGTTCGCCACCGGCGGGGTGCTGCATCCGCTCGCCGGATATCTGCTGCTGCGAGGCCTCGCCACGCTGCCGGTCCGGGTGCGGGCGGCGTCGGCCAACGCGGCCGAACTGGCGCGGCGCCTCGCCGGGGACCCGCGCGTGGCCCGCGTCCACTACCCGCGGCTCGGCGGCGCCATGGTCGCCTTCGAGGTGCGCGGCGACCCGCACGAGGTGACCGCAGCGGTGCGGCTCATCACCCCGGCGGTCAGCCTCGGCAGCGTCGACTCGCTCATCCAGCACCCGGCGTCCATCAGCCACCGCGTCGTGGACGCGGCGGACCGGCACTCGTCCGGCGTGATCGACCGGCTGCTGCGCATGTCGTGCGGGCTGGAGGACGTCGAGGACCTCTGGCGCGACCTGGACCGGGCGCTCGGTCCGGTCAGCGGTGCGCCCGCTGGTGCCGCCCGACACGGGCGTCCTGCTCACGGCGGTCCTGCTCACGGCGGTCCTGCTCACGGTCGTACGGCGATCGCGCGCTGACGGTCGTCGCGTCGAGGCGGGCCGTGATCACCAGCGTGCCCTCCTCGATCTGGTAGTCGAGCGGCAGGCCGAGCCCGCGCATCGCCGCGACCATGCCCGTGTTGGACGCCTGCGTCACCGCGTACACGCTCTCGCAGCCCGCCTCGACCGCCATCGCCACGAGCCTGCCGAGCAGCTGGCCGCCGATGCCGCGCCGCTGCCAGTCGTCCTCGACGAGCAGCGCGATCTCGGTCTCGTCGCCGTCCCAGAGCAGATGGCCGATGCCGACGACGCGGCCGGAGGCGGTCTGCACCGCGAGGGTGCGGCCGAACCGAGGGCTGAGCAGGTGGCTCAGATAACGGTCGGCGTCCCGCACCGGACCGTGGTAGCGCATGCTCAGCGTGCGCTGCGAGCAGCGGTCGTGCATGGCCTTGGCGGCCTCGACGTCGGCCGTGTCGGCGCGGCGCACGGTGATGGCGTTGCCCTCGGGCAGCGTCAGCACGTCCTCGCCGCGCGGAACGCGCGGACCGAGCCGCGTGTCCAGCTCCACCAGGGCACGCGCGCGGGCGAACTCCGTGGGCGTGAACGGCAGATACGGCCGCTCCACGGTGATCACCTCGCCCTCCGGGCCCTTCAGGCGCAGCACGGTCCCTTCGAGCACGCCGTCGACCGGAACCTCGTGCGCCGCCTTGTTCTCGCGCCCCACGGCCCGGGACGCGGCGGGCAGCGACCGGATGGTGCAACGGCCGAGAAGCTGCCGCAGTGCCAGCGGCAGCTCCGCCGCGTCGAGCGCGGTACGGGTGGCCAGGCCCAGGACGCGGGTGGGGGCGTCCACCAGATCGTGGGCGTCGGCGCGTTCGATCCAGGTCCCCGAGCCGCCCGCCCGGGCGATCGACCGGGTGATCTCGGCGGCGGAGAGCGCCTCGGGGGCGCGCAGCAGGAACTCGTCGACCGTGCCCTCGGCCAAGGGGTGCGCCTGCAGGCTCAGGATGTCCACCCGGCTCTCGGCGAGGGCCACGCACAGGGCGGCCAGTGAGCCCGGCTCGTCCCGTACGGTCGTACGCATCCGCCACAGCGTCGTCCCACCGGACGGCTCGGCGGAACGCCCCGAAGGGTTCTCGGCGGCGGTGGGCCCGGCCTGCTCCGCTGCGGCGGGCGGCCGGGCGCCGGTATCGTGCGCCGCCGGCGGCGGTGCGTGGTTGTGGCGCCGTGCCCACCAGAGGTGGAACCCGGCCGTGGCGAGCAGCACCACGGCCGAGACCGCGAGCAGGGCGGGGCCGTCGGGCCCGTGCCCGATCATGTTCGCCACGGCGTCCGCCACCGCGACGGCGGTGAACAGCGCGGCCAGCTCGACCACGTCGCGCCGCCAGTGGTGGACGGGGCGGCCGTGCTTGGTGCGTGTCACGTCAGGCATGTCAGCTCTCATACGGCCACTGTGCGGGACCGGTGTTGCGTGATCACGAACGCCTTGTGACTGATGGGTTAAGAGGTCATCTGCCCTCTTCGCGCCTTTTGCCCCGCGCCAGCGGCCCACGCGACGGGCCGCTGACCCACGCGGCGTACTACTGGCCCACCCGGCCCGGCCGCAGGACCTTCGTGAAGAGTACGCCGCCGCCCTCCTGCCGCAGACGCACGGTCAGGTCACCACTGCCCCCGTCGATATCGACCTCACCGAAGTACTGCGGAGTCTCGGCCGGGGAGGTGTTCGCGCGGCTCGGCGCCTTGATGAACGCTTGTTCCGGTCCGAACGTCGCGTCGAGCTTCGTCGCGGGGAATCCTCCGGCGGCCAGCGGCCCGGACACGAACTCCCAGAACGGCGCGAAGTCCTTGAACGCCGCGCGCGACGGGTCGTAGTGCTGCGCCGAGGTGTAGTGCACGTCGGCCGTCAGCCACAGCGTGCCGGTGATCCTCCGGTGCTTGATGTGCCGCAGCAGCTCGGCGATCTGCAGCTCGCGGCCCAGCGGGGCGCCCGGGTCGGCCTGCGCCACGGCCTCGAAGTTGGTCCTGCCGTCGGGCACGACGAGGCCCAGCGGCATGTCGGACGCGATCACCTTCCACACCGCCCGGGAGCGCGACAGCTCCCGCTTCAGCCAGGCGAGCTGGCGGGCGCCGAGGATGCCGGTGGCGTCGTCGGGCTGTCTGTTCGGCGAGTTGGCGTTGCGGTACGAACGCATGTCCAGGACGAACACGTCCAGGAGCGGGCCGTGGCGCAGCACCCGGTACACCCGCCCGTCCTCGTCGCCCGGTGGCAGCGTGGACACGGAGAAGTACTCGCTGAACGCCCGCAAGGAGCGGCCCGCCAGGACGTTCACGTCCTTCTCCGTGTAGCGGGCGTCGTCCAGGATCTGCCCGGGGTACCAGTTGTTGCGCACCTCGTGGTCGTCCCACTGCACGATGGACGGGACCTGGGCGTTGAACCGCCGCAGGTTCTCGTCGAGCAGGTTGTAGCGGAACGCGCCGCGGAACTCCTTGAGGGACTCGGCGACCTTGGACTTCTCCTCCGTCGTGACGTTCCGCCACACCGTGCCGTCGGGGAGGGTGACGCTGGGCTGGATCGGCCCGTCGGCGTAGACGGTGTCGCCGCTGCACAGGAAGAAGTCGGGGTCACGGCGGCGCATCTCCTCGAAGACGCGATAGCCGCCGCGGTCCGGGTTGATGCCCCAGCCCTGGCCCGCGATGTCACCCGACCACAGGAAGCGCACCCCCTCCTTGCGGCCCCTCGGCGTCGTACGGAACGTGCCGGTGACCGGCTCTCCGGTACGCCGCGGGTCGTCGGGGTCCGCGAGCAGCACCCGGTAGTGGATCTGCTCGCCCGCGGGCAGCCCGCGCAGCCGGGTCGTCCCCGTGAAGTCCGTGTCCGCACCGAGCAACGGGCCGCGCCAGCGCCGCGGATCGCGGAACGACTCCGTGGCCGACGTCTCCACGACCATCCGGGCCGGCCGGTCGGAGCGGACCCAGACGAGCCCCGCGTGCGCGGTCACGTCCCCCGCCTGCACGCCCCACCCGGCCTTGGGACGTCCCGACAGCGCGAACGAGGGAGCCGCCCCGGCCGACGCGGGCACGGCGAGCGCGGGCACGGCGAGCGCCGCCGGTACGGCGAGCGATCCGCGCAGCACGCTACGGCGACGCGGGGACGGGCTCGGCTGACGTGATGACATGGATGCGCCTCCAGTTGACGGGTGCGACCAGTGTGCGGGCGCTGCTCGGGCCCGCGCCAGGGCCTGGGTCGAAGGTCGCAGGTCTGCGGGCGGAGGACCAGGGACCCGCGCACCAGGACGTATGATCGATGGCTTCATGATCAACGGCGGCTACGCTCTTGAACCAGGGGCACGCGAACGGGCGTGCCGCACAGAGGGGGCCCACATGCCTGTCAGCGGTCAGAGCCACATCCGTATCGCCCGCCCGTCGCGCGACCTGGCGGCGGCGGAGCGCTTCTGGGTCGGCGGACTCGGACTGGGGGTGGTGTACCGGTCCGAGGGCAGCGACATACCCGGGGAGCACGATCTGCTCATGGTGGGGTGGCCGGACGCCTCCTGGCACCTCGAACTCGTGCATGAAGCCGCCGCTCCCGTCCAGCCGCGGCCCACCGAGGAGGATCTCCTCGTCGTCTACGTCGACGGTGAAGTCCCCGAAGCGCTGGTGGCGCGCCTTGAGGAGCACGGCGGCAAGCGGGTCCTCTCGCCCAACCCGTACTGGAACGAATGGGGCGTCACGGTCGAGGACCCGGACGGCTATCGCCTGGTGCTCTCCACGCGCGCGTGGTCCAACGCTTGAACCTGCCGCGCCCCTTGGACGGCTTCGGCCAGCAGCCGGACGCCCTCGGTGATCCGGGCGGGCGTCAGGTGCGCGTACCCGAGGACGAGACTCACTCCGGCCCCGGTCGGCGTCCCGTAGTCGCTAAGCGGCCGGAGTGCGACCCCGGCCGCGGCGGCCCGCTCCAGGAAGACGTCCTGCGGCCCCCAGCGGCCGGGCAGCCGGGCGATGACGTGCAGGCCCGCCGCGATACCGGTGACCCGCACCCCCGGCAGGTGCTCGCGCAGCGCCGACACCAGGGCGTCCCTGCGCTCCCGGTAGGCGCGCTGGCAGCGGCGCAACTGCCGGTCGTAGTCGCCGCGTTCGACGAAGCGGGCAAGGAGTGCCTGGTCGAGCGTCGGATTGCCCAGGTCCATCACGCGCTTGCGCTCGACGACCTCCTCGGTGAGGCCGTCCGGCACGAGCAGCCAGCCCAGGCGCAGTCCGGGGGCGAGCGACTTGCTCACCGAACCGGTGTAGGCGACGTGTTCCGGGTCGAGCCCCTGCAAAGCGCCCACGGGGGCGCGGTCGTAACGGAAGTCCCCGTCGTAGTCGTCCTCGATGACGAGGCCGTCCACCGACCGCGCCCACTCCAGGAGCTCGGCGCGCCGCCTCGCCGAGTACCCGATCCCCGAGGGGAACTGATGGGCGGGCGTGGTGACGACCGCGCGTACGCCCCGCTCCCGCAGCGCCCCCGGGTCCACGCCTTCGTCATCCACCGGGATGCCCACCGGGGTGATCCCCGCGGCGGCCAGCAGCGTCTCGTGCTCGGGGCTTCCCGGGGCCTCGACGCCGACCGCCGTCCGCCCGCGCGCGCGGAGCACCAGGGCCAGCAGCGTCATGGCCTGGGCCACTCCGGAGCAGACGACGACGCGTTCGGGCTCCGCGACCACGCCGCGCCGCCGCACCAGCAGATCGGCGAGGACCGTACGCAGCCGGGGCAGCCCGCGCGGATCGGGGTAGCCCAGCATGTGGTGCGGCAGCTCGGCGAGGACCTGACGGTGGGCGGCGGCCCAGGCCGCGCGGGGGAACAGCGAGAGGTCCGGGACGCCGGGAAGGAAGTCCACGCGCGCGTGCCCGGGGCGGGGCGCGCGATCGCGCACCGCGGGCGCCGCGGCCCGTGCCGCGCCGCCCACCCAGGTGCCCGAGCCCCGGTCGCTGCGCAGATAGCCCTCCGCCGTCAGCTGCTCGTACGCCTCCGTGATCAGGCCGCGCGATACGCCCAGGTCGGCGGCCAGTTCACGGCTGGAGGGCAGCCGCGTGCCGGGCGCGAGCCGGCCCGCTCTGACGGCCTCACGCAGGGCCGAGCGCAGGTCGCGGCCCCGGCTGCGCGCGGGGGCGGAGGCGGCCGGAAGGAGGAGCTCCCAGGCGGCGGTCCCTTGCGGGTCTTGTGACGTCAGCGTGATGCACCTCTTCTGGAGAGCGGTTCTACGGGAGAGCGGTTCTACGGGAGAGCGGTCGAGGACGCGAAAGGAGCGAGAGGCGGGAGCGGTTCGCGCAAGTGCGAAGTGGTCCCCGAACCAGCCCTGGAAGTGGACCTTAATGGGGGCCGCCCGGCTTCCTAGCGTCAGGGCATGAACGTGAACTCCTCTCGCGGGGCGCTGCTCGCGGCCCTCGCCTGTCTCCTCGTCGGCGGCTCCTTCACCGCCAACAGCCTGCTCGGCGACTATCCCTACGCCGGCGGCCAGTTCCTCCGCTACGGACTGGCCTGTCTGCTCCTCCTGCCCTGGCTGGGAAGGGGCGGAGCCGCCGCCCTCCGGCGTCTGCCGCGGCGCCAGTGGGGCCGCCTGGCGCTCCTGGCGGCCGTGGGGATGGTCGGCTTCAACATGGCCATCCTGGCCGCTGAACGATCGGCGGAACCTGCCGTACCGGGTGTCTTCGTAGGGTGCGCGCCGGTTGTTGTCGCCATCATGGTGCCGCTCCTTGAACGGCGTACCCCTCAGCGCACCGTCATCCACGGAGCGCTGCTCGTCGCCGTGGGCGCCTTCGTCGTGCAGGGATGGGGGCGCACCGACGGCCTGGGGCTCGTCTTCTCGGTCTGCGCGCTCGCGGGGGAGGTCGGCTTCGCGGTGCTCGCCGTCCCCGTGGTGCGTCCGCTCGGTCCCAGGCTGCTCTCGGCCACCGTGTGCGCGCTCGCCGCCGTCGAGTCGGCCGCCCTCGGCGTCGTTGTGGACGGCAGTGAGTTCGTGCGGTGGCCCGACCGTACGGAAGGCGCCGCCCTGCTGTGGCAGGCGGTGATCGTCACGGTCGTCGGCTTCGTGCTCTGGTACACGGGGCTCCAGCGCATCGGCGCCGAGCGCGCCACGCTCTTCTCCGGCCTCATCCCGGTCGCGGCGGCGTGCACGGCGCCCCTGGTCGGCACGGGCACGTACGGTGCCGCCCAGGCCGTCGGCAGCGCGCTCGTCGGTGTCGGAGTGGCGGTGGGCTCCGGTGTGCTGCGCGGGCGCCCGTCAGCGGCAGGTGTCGAGGATGACGCGGGCGACCAGGGCCGGGTCGTCGTTCATCGGGACGTGACCGCAGCCGGGCAGCCGCACGAGCCGCGCGCCGGGGATGATGTGCTTGGCGCGGATTCCCTGGCGCCGCAGGAGCAGCCGGTCCCGGGTGCCCCAGGCGACGGTGACCGGCAGGCCCGTCACATCGTCGCGGAAGAGGACCTCCCGCCCGGCCGTCAGCGTCGCACCGAACCCCGTGGCATGGCGCAGCGCGAGCGTCTCGGCGACGACCGCATCCGGTGAACGGCGCCCGGGGCGGGCGTAGATGGTGCTGGTGAGCGCCGCGCGCCCGGCCGCGGTGCCGGACAGCCGCTCGATCACCGGCAGCGGCAGCAGGCGCGCGCCCTGCCGCATCGCGAGCAGCGTGCCGAACGCGTACCTGCGCTCGGCGGCCGACCAGAAGCCGCCGGGCGAGAGCGCGGTGACGGAGCGCACGAGCTTCTCGCGGCCGAGCTCCAGGGCGAGCAGCCCGCCCAGGGAGTTGCCCGCGACGTGGGGGCGCTCGATCTCCAGGGCGTCACACATCGCGCCGAGCGCCGGCACGACCGTCGGGAGGCCGTACGTCAGTCCGTCCGGCAGCGCGGGCGACTCGCCGAAGCCCGGCAGGTCCACCGCGATCACGTCGTGCTCGGCGGCCAGGATGTCCACCACCGGGTCCCAGGCCTGGCGGTGGTGGCCTATGCCGTGCAGGAGCAGCAACGGCTCGCCCGCGCCCGAGCGTTCGTAGGCGATCGTCACGGGGAGCGGGCCGCTGGGCGACGCGACGCTGAAGGACACCTCTGCGGCCATGACTGCTCCTGTCCCCGCCGCGGGGCGACGGTTCCTCAGATACGTTAGACACGTTGTCAGCAACAATTACCGCTCAGTAGGCCCCACTTCAAGAGGCTGACCGCCTGTCCGTGCCGACCGGCCGGTCATGTGCTGTGCGCCGCATCGTTTCCTTCTGGACAGCGGATGCCCCGTGAGCTGGGATGGAGGGGTGGCTACCGACAGCGTGACCGACCTCTTCGAACAGCACCGCCCCGTCCTGATGGGTGTCGCCTACCGCATGCTCGGCCGGGTGGCCGACGCGGAGGACGTCGTCCAGGAAGCCTGGCTGCGCTGGTCCGCCGCAGACCACGGCCAAGTGCGCGAACCGCGTGCCTATTTGGTGCGCGTCACCACCCGCCTCGCCATCGACCGGCTGCGCCATGTGCAGTCCCGGCGCGAGGCGTACGTGGGGCCCTGGCTCCCCGAGCCCTACGTCACCGACTTCGGCCCGACCGTTCCCGACACGGCCGAGCGGGCCGTGCTCGCCGAGTCCGTCTCCCTGGCGGTCCTCGTCGTCCTGGAGTCCCTCTCGCCCCTGGAGCGCGCCGTCTTCGTGCTGCGGGAGGCCTTCGGGTTCCCGTTCGCCGAGATCGCGCTCACGCTGGACCGCAGCGAGTCCGCCGTGCGCCAGCTCGCCGGACGGGCCCGCAAGCACGTCGAGGCGGGCCGCCCCCGCTACGAGGTGGACCCGGCCGAGCGCCGCGACCTGACCGAGCGGTTCCTGGCCGCGGCGACGGAAGGCGACCTCGAAGGGCTGATGTCCATGCTCGCCCCGGACGTCCGGCTGGTCGGCGACAGCGGCGGCAAGGCCAAGGCCCCGCTGCGCGTCGTGGAGACCGCCGACAAGGTGGGCCGCTTCCTGCACGGCGTCGCGGCCAAGGGCGTCACGCCCGGCGCCGAGCTGGAATTCCGGTTCCTTGAACTCAACGGCGTCGAGTCCCTGCTCATGCTGGCCGACGGCAAGCCCGACAGCGTCTTCCAGGTGGACGTTGTCGACGGTCGTATCCAGAAGATCTACATCATCCGCAATCCGGACAAGCTTGTGTCGCTCGCCCGGTAGTACCGCACAGAAAAGGCGAGCGAAACCGCATAATTCCTCAGAAAGAAGCCCCCACCGGCCGGTGGGGGCTTCTTTCTGAGGAATTTCGACGCACCTCCACGCGCGCGTGGCCGGTTACGCCTGCTTGGCCCCGTGCGAACTCCATGTGAATGCTCTGTGGCATCACTCCTGTGCGGGCTGTAACGGATCGAGGATTGGTCTTGACCAAGGGTGGGTGCGGGCCTATGGTCGCAGGGATAGTGCAGGAACCTTTAATAAACAAGGGCGCTAAAACGCCGCCGTTGAACGGCGATTGCGGAGGACAGGGTGGGGACCACGCAGCTCGACACGGTGCCGGAGCCGAAGTACTGGCACCTCAAGACCGTGCTCAGTGAGGCGCTCGACTCCGAGTTCGCCGTGGGAGAGATCCTGCCGAACGAGCGAGAACTGGCCGCCCGCTTCGGCGTCGCCCGCGCCACGCTCCGTCAGGCACTCGAACAGCTCGAACTGGAAGGCCGGCTCCAGCGCCGCCGCGGAGTCGGTACGACCGTGGCTCCGCCGCGGATGGGCGTGGCCGTCGGGTCCGCGCAGGGCACATGGCCGGGCGCGGTCGGCGACGCCTGGCAGCCCGCGGACTGCGTTCCGGCGGTCCCGCCCGCGGCCGTCGGCCGCATGCTGGAGACCTTCCCCGAGGAGCAGGTCCACACGGTGCGCCGCACCCGTGTCTCGCAGGGCCAGCCCGTCGCCGCCGAACTGCTGTACGTCCCGTCGTCGTCGGTCGCCGAACTGACCGGCATGGACGCCCCGTCCGGCGCCGCCCGCGCGCGTGTGGTCCTGCGCGAACTGGCACGGCTCGGCCTCGAAGGGCAGGACAGGGCCGTCGAGCTCGGCTCGGCCCGCGCGGACGACGCCAAGGCGCTCGACCGGCTCCCGGGAGCGCCGGTCCTCGTCGTGACGACCCGCTTCTTCGCCGAGGGCCGCACGGCCGCGGTCTCCGTGGCGACCTACCGCGCGGACACCTGCCGGCTCACCTTCGGGGACTCCGTCGGCGTGGAGATCCACCACGGCCCGGAGCGCCGCGCTTCCTGACGAGCGCCTCCCGGCGGCGCCCTCAAGGGCTCCCGCCGGGACAGCGTCGGCAACGCTCCGCACCGCATGGCGCGTCCCTCAACGGCGAGCGGTGACGGTGCCCTCCACGGCGAACAGCTGCTCCTCGACGTGGTCGAGCGCAAGCCGCAGCGCCCCCGTCGCCACCGCCGCCTCGCCCAGCACCGACAGCGCGACGCGGGGCGGCCGCAGGCAGTAGCGCGCCAGCTCCCGGTGCAGCGGTTCCAGCACGCCGTCCAGGCCGGCCGCCCAACCGCCCACGACGACGAGTTCGGGATCGAGGGCCAGTACCAGGGCCGCCACGTCGTGCACAAGGCGCTGGATGAACCGCTCCACGGCCGCCCGCGCCCGCTCGTCGCCCTCCCGGGCATGCGCGAAGACCTCGGCGACCGCCTGCTCGTCCAGCGGGTGCAGCGGCTCTCCCGTGGTGGACAGCAGCGTCTCCGGAGTGACCTCACGGCCCAGCAGATGCAGCGCGCCGATCTCGCCCGCCGCGCCGCCGTACCCGCGGTGCAGCCGACCGCCGATCAGCGACCCGGCTCCCGGGCTCAGACCCGCGAGGACGAACACCACGTCGTCGATGTCGGTCGCCGCGCCCTTCCAGTGCTCGGCGACGGCCGCCGCGTTGGCGTCGTTCTCCACGAGCACCGGGCACTTGAACGAACGGCGCAGCCGCTCGCCGAGCTGGAGCCCCGTCCACTCGGGCAGCGCCGTGCTCAGCCGCACCGTGCCGTCCGCCTCCAGGATGCCGGGGCTGCCCACCCCGACCGCGCGCAGCGAGCTGCGGGCGATCCCCGCGCGGCGCAGCAGATCGGCGACCGTGGTGCGCAGCCGTTCGAGCCGCTCGTCCGCCGGGGCCTCTTCGGAGACGTCCTTCGACGCCGTGCCGAGGACCTTGCCGTCCAGGTCCGACAGGACGGCCGCCACCCGGTGCGGCCCGATCTCCAGGCCCAGCAGATGACCCGCCTCCGCCCGGAAGCGGAACTTCCGCGCGGGCCGCCCCTGGCGCCGGGCACCGCTGTCCTCGGCCGCGGACTCCACCACGAGCCCGGCCTCGATGAGCCCCTCGACGACCCCCTCGACGGTGGGCCGGGAGAGCCCGGTCACGCGGGTGATCTCCGTGAGCGTCGCCAAGTCCGTGGCGCGCAGCGCGTGCAGCACCACCGCGGAGTTGATCCGCCGCAACAGAGAGGGGTCCCCGCCGGTCAGCTGCCCCAACGTACGTCCTTCCAGCTCGCGCGCATGATGGCCGGATCGTACTCGTAGGACGGGGCAGCGGCGAGTGCCGGGCCCGCATTCACCCTGCGTACGGCCGTCATGCGGGCCGGACGGAGTCCGTATGACCGATTGTCAGTGGCGCCCGCTTTACTGGGCTTCATGAGTACCGCACAGCATTTCGCCGCGATCGACCTGCTGCGCTCACGGGAGTTCCCCGCGGAGCACGGCAGGTCGGAGTGCGGCTCCGAGGGTCCGGGGTACCACATCGCCGAGTTACTGACGAGCGACACCTTCTGGGAGGACGACGGCACGCGGTGGCACACCACCGAGGAGCAGTACGAGGCCGAGCGGGACGGCCTGACGGTCCTCCTCACCGACCGCTGGGGGCCGCCCCAGAGGTTCAGCCTGGCGAGCCTCTTCGAGCGTGCCGTGGACGCGGAGTTGGGGACCGACGGCCGGGGCGGGGCCGAGGCCGAGGAGATACCGGAGCCGTGGGCCCAGCTCAGCTCGTCCGTGCCGGATCTGCACCTGTGGCAGGTGGGCGGCCGCTGGATCGCCCTCGGTGTCGCGCAGTGGGACAAGGAGCTGCCCTTCCAACTCCTGGCCGTGGTCACCGAGATCGACCCGCCCTGAGCCCTGCCGCCGCCGCGACGACGCGTCACCGCCGGCGCGGGGCGTGCACGTCGACGTCCTCGAAGAAGCGGGCCACATCCGCCTCCGTCACCTGCTCAAGCCCGGCGGGCGACCAGCGCGGCCTGTGGTCCTTGTCGACGACCTGGGCCCTGATGCCCTCGGGAAGGTCGGGCGAGCCGAGCGCGGCACAGGACACGCGGTACTCCTGCGCGAGGACGGCCTCCAGGGACGGCAGTTCACGCGCCCGGCGCAGCGCGGCGAGCGTGACCTTCAGGGAGGTCGGGGACTTCGTCAGGATCGTCTCGGCCGCTTCCTTCGCGTGCCGGTCGCCGGAGGCGTGCAGCCGGTCGACGATGTCCTCGACGGTGTCCGCGGCGTAGCAGTGGTCGATCCACTCGCGGTGCGCGGCGAGTTCACCGGCCGGGACCGGACGCGCGTACCGCCGTACGGCCTCGGGCGCCTCGGTGTCGGCGAGCGCCGCGGTGAACTCCTCCAGGCGCTCGGAGGGTACGAAGTGGTCGGCGAGGCCGCACAGCACCGCGTCGCCCGCTCCCACGGCCGTGGCCGTCAGCGCGAGATGTGTGCCCAGCTCGCCCGGCGTACGCGTCAGCAGATAGGTGCCGCCCACGTCCGGGATGAAACCGATGCCGGTCTCCGGCATGGCGACCCGCGAGCGTTCGGTGACCACCCGCACGCTGCCGTGCGCCGAGACGCCCACGCCGCCACCCATCACGATGCCGTCCATGACGGCGACGTACGGCTTCCGGTAGCGGGCGATCCGCGCGTTGAGGCGGTACTCGTCGTGCCAGAACGCGGCCGAGGCCGCCCCGCCGCCCGCTCGGACGTCGTCATGGATGGAGCGGATGTCGCCGCCCGCGCACAGGCCGCGCTCCCCGGCGCCGGTGAGCACCACCGTCGCCACCGACTCGTCGTCCTGCCAGGCGGTGAGGGCGTCGTCCATCAGCCGGACCATGGCGTGGTCGAGGGCGTTGATGGCCCGCGGCCGGTTCAGGACGAGGTGCCCGGCGCGGCCCTCGCGGCGGACCAGGACGGGGGCGTCGTCGCGGGGGGTGTTCATGGTGCGGGTGGCTCCGTTCATTCACGTGCGGCGCGTCTGGAACGCGTCGAGGATCCGCTCGGCGGCCGAGGTGGCCGTCAACGTACCCTCCCGGACGCGTCGCTCCAGCTCAGGGGTGACGCGCCGCACGTCCGTGTGGTCCCGAAGCCTGCCGAGCAGCTCGTCACGCACCATCGACCACGTCCAGTCGACCTGCTGGTCGCGGCGCTTGGCGGCGAGGCGGCCGGTCGATTCGAGGAGCGTGCGGTGCTGCTCGATCCGCTCCCAGAGCGTGTCCAGACCGCTCGACTCGCGGGCGCTGCACGTGAGTACGGGCGGCGTCCAGGCGGCGTCGGAAGGGTGCATCAGCCGCAGGGCGCCCGCCAGTTCACGCGCCGCCGAGCGCGCGTCCCGCTCGTGCGGCCCGTCCGCCTTGTTCACGGCGATCACGTCCGCCAGCTCAAGGACGCCCTTCTTGATGCCCTGCAACTGATCACCCGTGCGGGCCAGGGTCAGCAGCAGGAACGTGTCGACCATGTTCGCGACCGTCGTCTCCGACTGCCCGACGCCCACGGTCTCCACGAGCACCACGTCGTAACCCGCCGCCTCCATCACCACGATCGACTCCCGCGTCGCCTTGGCGACTCCGCCGAGCGTTCCGGCGGAGGGAGACGGACGTACGAAAGCGGCGGGATCCAGCGAGAGCCGCTCCATCCGCGTCTTGTCGCCCAGGATGGAGCCGCCCGTGCGCGTCGACGACGGGTCGACGGCGAGCACCGCGACCCGGTGGCCGAGCGAGATGAGCATCGTGCCGAGCGCGTCGACGAACGTGGACTTGCCCACGCCCGGCACACCGCTGATGCCGACCCGCCGCGCCCGCCCGCTGTGCGGGAGCAGCTCGGTCAGCAACTGCTGCGCGAGCGCACGGTGCTGCGGTCGCGTCGACTCGACGAGGGTGATGGCGCGCGCGACGTACGCGCGCTTCCCGTCGAGGACGCCCTTCACATACGTGTCGATGTCGATGGTCACAGGCAGCGGGCTCACCGGCTCACAGGTCGTGGCCGAGATCGGCCGCCAGTCGGGTCACCAGGTCGTGCGCCGCGTCCGGGATCACCGTGCCCGGCGGGAACACCGCCGTGGCGCCCGCCTCGTGCAGCGCCTCGACGTCCTGCGGAGGGATCACCCCGCCCACGACGATCATGATGTCGTCGCGGCCCTCGGCGGCCAGCTCCTCGCGCAGCGCCGGTACGAGGGTCAGATGCCCGGCGGCCAGCGAGGAGACGCCCACGATGTGCACGTCGGCCTCGACGGCCTGGCGGGCGACCTCCGCCGGGGTCTGGAAGAGCGGACCGACATCGACGTCGAAACCCAGGTCGGCGAAGGCGCTGGCGATCACCTTCTGGCCGCGGTCGTGCCCGTCCTGGCCCATCTTGGCGACCAGGATGCGCGGGCGGCGCCCCTCGGCCTCGTCGAACGCGTCCACCAGCGCGCGCGTGCGCTCGACGGACGGGGACTGGCCTGCTTCGGTGCGGTACACACCGGAGATCGTACGGATCTGGCCCGCGTGCCGCCCGTACACGCTCTCCAACGCGTCGGAGATCTCACCGACCGTGGCCTTCGCGCGGGCCGCGTCGACCGCGAGGGCGAGCAGATTGCCCTCCAGGCCCGGACCCGAGCCGCGCTCGGCCGCCGCGGTCAGCGCGCGCAGCGCGTCCTGGCAGACCGCGTCGTCGCGCTCCTCGCGCAGTCGGCGCAGCTTGGCGATCTGCTGGGTGCGCACCGAGGAGTTGTCGACCGCCCGGACCTCGATCTGCTCGTCGGTCTCCACCCGGTACTTGTTGACGCCGATCACGGGCTGGCGCCCCGAGTCGATGCGGGCCTGGGTACGCGCGGCGGCCTCCTCGACGCGCAGCTTCGGGATGCCGGCCTCGATGGCCTGCGCCATGCCGCCCGCCGCCTCGACCTCCTCGATGTGCTGCCAGGCACGGCGTGCCAGGTCGTACGTCAGCTTCTCGACGTACGCGCTGCCGCCCCACGGGTCGATCGTCCGCGTCGTCCCCGACTCCTGCTGGATCAGCAGCTGCGTGTTGCGGGCGATGCGCGCGGAGAAGTCGGTCGGCAGGGCGAGCGCCTCGTCCAAGGCGTTCGTATGCAGGGACTGGGTGTGGCCCTGCGTCGCCGCCATCGCCTCGACGCACGTACGCGTGACGTTGTTGAACACGTCCTGCGCGGTCAGCGACCAGCCCGACGTCTGCGAATGGGTGCGCAGAGACAGTGACTTGGCGTTCTTCGGGTCGAACTGCTTGACCAGCTTCGCCCACAGCAGGCGCGCCGCCCGGAGCTTGGCGACCTCCATGAAGAAGTTCATGCCGATCGCCCAGAAGAAGGAGAGCCGGGGCGCGAACGCGTCGACGTCCAACCCCGCCTCCTGCCCGGCCCGCAGATACTCCACGCCGTCGGCGAGCGTGTACGCCAGCTCCAGGTCGGCCGTCGCACCCGCCTCCTGGATGTGATAGCCCGAGATGGAGATGGAGTTGTAGCGCGGCATCTTCTGCGACGTGTACGCGAAGATGTCGGAGATGATCCGCATCGAGGGCTTCGGCGGATAGATGTAGGTGTTGCGGACCATGAACTCTTTGAGAATGTCGTTCTGGATGGTCCCGGCCAGCTTTTCGGGCGGTACGCCCTGTTCCTCGGCCGCCACGATGTACAGCGCCAGTACGGGGAGCACGGCGCCGTTCATCGTCATCGACACCGTCATCTTGTCCAGCGGAATGCCGTCGAAGAGCTGACGCATGTCATAGATGGAGTCGATCGCCACGCCCGCCATGCCGACATCGCCGGTGACGCGCGGATGGTCGCTGTCGTACCCGCGGTGCGTCGGCAGGTCGAAGGCGACCGACAGGCCCTTCTGACCGGCCGCGAGATTGCGGCGGTAGAAGGCATTGGACTCCTCGGCGGTGGAGAAACCCGCGTACTGCCGGATCGTCCAGGGCTGGTTCACGTACATCGTCGGGTAGGGGCCGCGCAGATACGGGGCGACACCCGGGTACGTCCCGAGGAAGTCGACGCCCTCCAGGTCGGCGCCCGTGTACAGCGGCTTGACCGCGATGCCCTCGGGCGTCTCCCACAGCAGGTCGCTCTCCGACCTGCCCGTGGACTCCTTCACCGCGGTGCGCCACTGCTCGGACGAGCCCTCCGCGCCCGCGCCGGAACCCAGGTCGACGGAGGAGAAATCGGGGATGCGCATTACGCCACTCCCATGCGGTCGAGGGTGGAGGAGAGCACGGCCACGGCGTCACAGCCGGCGAAGACGTACGCGTCGACGCCGTCGTACGTGCCGCGCCCCGCGAGGAACACCTGCCGCGCGCCCGCGGACTTGAGCGCCTGGGTGACGGCCTCCGCCTGCTCGGCGTAGAGCGCGTCGCTGGAACACAGGCACGCGACCGTCGCGCCGCTGGCCTCGAAGGCGTCGGCGGCCGTCGCCGCGTCCACCGTCGCGGGCTCGTGAACGGCCTCGATGCCGCCCGCCTGGAAGAGGTTCGCGGCGAACGCGGCCCGCGCGGTGTGCGCGGCGGCGGGGCCGAGCGCGGCGAGGAACACCTTGGGGCGCGCGCCGGTCTCCGCGAGGTGCGCGTCCGAGCGGGTACGCAGTTCCTCGTACGCCTCGTCGCGGCGTACCCGGGGCAGCCCGCCGGTCGGCGCGGCCGGTGCGGCCTCGCGCTCCACGGGCCGCTCCGCCAGGAGCGGGAACTCACTGACGCCGGTGATCGGTTCCCGGCGCCGGGCGAGCTTCGCGCTGCGCTCGGCCCAGGTGCCGGCGAGACGCCCGCCGATCATCCCGGAGCGCAGGGCGGCCGCCTGGCCGCCCGCACGCTCGATCTCCTGGAAGAACGCCCAGGCCGCGTGGGCCAGTTCGTCGGTGAGCCGCTCCACGTACCAGGAACCGCCCGCCGGGTCGATGACGCGGGCCAGGTGCGACTCGTCGATGAGGATCGTGGACGTATTGCGGGCGATGCGGCGCGCGAACGCGTCCGGGAGGCCCAACGAGTGGTCGAACGGCAGCACGGTGACGGCATCGGCGCCGCCGACGCCCGCGCCCAGGCACGCCACCGTCGTGCGCAGCATGTTCACCCACGGATCGCGGCGCGTCATCATCACCGGCGAGGTCACGGCGTGCTGACGCTGCGCCCCCGCGGCGGCCGCCCCGCACACCTCGGCGACGCGGGCCCAAAGGCGGCGCGCCGCACGGAGCTTGGCGATCGTCAGGAACTGGTCGGCGGTCGCCGCGTAGCGGAACTCCAGCTGCGCGCAGGCCTCTTCCACCGACAGCCCGGCCGCGGTCAGCTCCCGCAGATAGGCGACGCCCGTGGCGAGGGAGGCGCCCAGCTCCTGCGCGGCCGAGCCGCCCGCCTCGTGGTACGGCAGCGCGTCCACGGCGAGGGCCCGCACCCATGGGTACTCCCGCCCGCACAGCCGTGCGAGCTCGACGGCTTCCGCCGGGTCCAATGCCTCGCCCGAACGGGCCTCGTGGCCGAGGACGTCGGCGCCGAGCGTGCCGCGCGCCGACTCCTTGGGAACGCCCGCGGCCTCGTACAGCCGCAGCAGCTCGCGCGCCGCGGGGCCGTACTCGGCGCCCGCGTCGAGCGCGATCGGGGCCAGGTCCAGATAGACGCCGTCCAGCGTCCGCGCCAGGGCGGACACCGGTACGCCTCCCGCGCCCACGCCCAGCCACAGCGAGGTGACGCCGTTCTCCAGGTCCGCGAGCACGGCTTCGTTCGCGCGGGCCGGGTCGGCGCTCACGTGCCGCTGCCGTACGTCCCAGCCCGTGGCGGTGGCGCCACCGGGTGTGCCGCCCCGTACAAAGGGGGCGAAACCGGGGAGGCCGGCGGCGGGCGCGGCGTCACGGGAGGTGTACAGGGGGCGGGTGGTGAGCCCGTCCTCCAGGGCGGTGGACAGCGCTTCCTCTGCGGCCGTGTCCGATACGTCCTTACCCGACTTGCGCAGCACGCCTTCCACAAGGCGGTGCCACTGCTCATGGGTCGCATCAGGGAACTCGGCGGCCAGGGAAAGCCCGTCGTCAGGCAGGACCGTCATGCCCCGATGCTAGGGCGCAACCCATGGCACGCGGTGCCATCAAGCGCTGTGACCTTGCCCTCTTCTGATCGCTCTTGATCTCGAACGAGCGGGCGGCTAGGACGTGCGGGGGCACCCGGTGTACCGGCGCGGCGCCGGCTCACGCGGAGGCGCGGGGTGCGGACTGAGGTCGCGCGACAGGGTTCCCGGTGGCGTACCGGACGTACTCGCGGTGCAACCGGAACCCCGCGTTCCAGGCGAGGAGGCGGCTGGGCCGGTCGTTGCGCCCGCACGACCAGCTCGCGGTGCGGCCGCGCGCGGTGATGTCCGCGCACAGGGCGGTGACACAGGCCGCCGCCAGGTGTTCGCGGCGGCGCTCGGGCAGGGTGAGCACGGCCACGTCCTCATACGCGTCGCCCACGAAGTAGCCGCAGGCGACGGCGGCGATCCGGCCGCCCCGGTCGAACGCGGCCCAGCCGTGCCCCGAAGCGGCGAGTTCGGCCGGGCCGCCCCAACTGGTGTGGACCCAGGCCGAGTCGGGGGAGAGGTCGATGAGTGCGGGAGCGTCGTCGGGCGACAGTCGGCGGACGGTCACACCGCGCGGCGGACGCGGCGGGGCCACCGGCTCGCGGTGTACGTAGACCATGCGCTCGGCCGGGGCGACCCGGTCGAAGGCGGCGCCGAGCACCGGCAGGAAGCGGGCGGGTGCCTCGACCTGGCTGTGCGCGAAGGGGGCCAGGGAGGCCGGGTCGACGCCTCCCGGGTCACCGCTCAGCAGCACGTGGCCCGCGCACGAGACCGCCACGGCCCGCGGTCTCAGCGCGCGGTCGCCCCACCAGGCGCCCACCCCGGTGGCGGCGACGTGTTCGGGCAGGCATGCGGGCCCGGGGGCCCCGGCGGTGAACCAGCGGGGCGCGGCGGTCAGACGGTGCGGGGAAATCTGGATCATGAGCCGCTCCTCCGGAGTAGGACATTGGTGGGGCCTCGGTGGGACAGTGGTGGGGTCTCGGTGGGACATTGGTGAGGCCCCGATACGACATCGGTGGGGTCGCGGTGGGACTTCGGTCGGATCTGGGTGGGACTGTGGTGAGACCTTCGAGTGAATTTCGGACCGCATGTGCGCGAGAAGGGGCGAGCCGTCGGTCGCGGACCGAACTCATGTCGTCGGCCGCCTCACCCCGGGTTCCCATCTCCCCGCCTCTCCAACTGGCCCGCATATGTCCCCTCTCGTCATCCAACTGGCCCGCGTACGGCGGCTCAAGAGGGCCTCGTCGGCGTTGACGCGGCCCTGATGGCCGGGGCGGCGGCGCGCCAGTGTCGCGTCAGGGAGGGAGGCTGACGCGTCAACGTCGCGTTATCGACGAGCGGTTGGCACTCCGTGCCGGGCATAACGTCTCCGTACACCTTCTCTCTCCACCGGAGGAACCTCATGGCAGAGCTTCTGTGCGGCGAGGATCCCGAGCCCTGCGAACCCGGCCCGGCCGGGCCGCTCTACGTCCCCGTCCGGCCGGGACCCGCGGGCTGCGTGGCCCGCCTGTTCCGCACACCCGTCGGCGGGCGCACCGCCGTCGCCTTCACCACACCGCAGCGCCTGAGCGCCGTGCTCGGCTCCCGGCAGGTGTGGATCAGGCTCTCCGAACCGGCACTCCGTGCCCTTGTCGCGCCGCTCGGCGTCAACGGCATCACCGTCGACCCCCGCCTGGCCACACACCCCGTCGGCCCCGCGCCGGCCCGGCCGCGCGAGCGCTACGCCACTGCGTGGCGCGAGCGGGACGCACGAGCGGTGGGCGCGCTGCGGGTGAGCGGCGCGGCGGCGCTGGTGGGTGCGGTGGCCCTGTGGATCGGCTGAGGACGAGGCGGACCACGCCCGACAGTGGCCTGTCCATCTGGCCCGCGTCCGCCACACCCCTCGCCCACGGCGATCTCGCCGTCGGCGGAGTGTCGCTCTCCGAGGTCGCCGAGCGCTTCGGTACGCCCGCCTACGTCCTGGACGAAGGCGACGTACGCGCACGCTGCCGCGGCTACCTGCGTGCCTTCGAGGGCGCCGAAGTGCTCTATGCCGCCAAGGCGTTCCTGTGCCGTGCGATGGCGCGCTGGATCGACGAGGAGGGCCTCGGGCTCGATGTCTGCTCGGCCGGGGAGCTGGAGCTCGCCGTCACCACCGGGTTCCCCGCGGACCGCATCGTCCTGCACGGCAACGCCAAGAGCCCCGACGACCTGCGGGCCGCGCTGCGGCTCGGGGTCGGGCGGATCGTCATCGACAGCGCGTCGGAGATCGCACGCCTGGCCGCCGCCGTGCCGCCGGGCAGCCGCCAGAAGGTGATGGTCCGGGTCGTGCCGGGCATCGCGGCCGGCGGGCACGTCAAGATCCGGACGGGCACGGACGACCAGAAGTTCGGCCTCTCCCTCACCGACGGCTCGGCGCAGCACGCCATCGCCCGTATAGTCGGCCAGCCCACGCTCGAACTGGTGGGCCTGCACTGCCACCTGGGCT
The DNA here is from genome assembly GCF_053589195.1 of Streptomyces sp. NPDC003379. NCBI lineage: Bacteria > Bacillati > Actinomycetota > Actinomycetes > Kitasatosporales > Streptomycetaceae > Streptomyces > Streptomyces sp. NPDC003379. Next base: position 86,640 of record NZ_JBSFRK010000019.1, read on the forward strand.
CGCAGATCACCACGGAGAAGCCCTTCCTGTGCGCGGTGCGGCGCCTGGTCGGGCTGATGGCACGCGTCAAGGACCAGCACGGGATCACCCTCCCCGAACTGGACCTCGGCGGTGGACACGGCATCGCGTACCGCCCGGGCGAGGACGCGCTCGACATCGCCTCCCTCGCCCGCAAGGTGCGTACCGAACTGACCGGGAGCTGCGCGGCGGCCGGCCTGCCCGTGCCGCGGCTCGTCGTGGAGCCGGGGCGGGCGATCGCCGGCCCCGCCGGGGTGGCGCTCTACCGGGTCCTCGCGGTCAAGCGGACCGGCGGGCAGACCTTCGTAGCGGTCGACGGAGGCATGAGCGACAACCCGCGGCCCGCCCTGTACGGAGTGCGCTACGCGCCCCGCCTGATCGGCCGGCGCTCGATGTCCGGGCCGCAGCCGATGACGGTGGTCGGGCGGCACTGCGAGGCGGGCGACATCCTCGCCTCGGACGTCCCGCTCCCCGGCGACGTACGGCCGGGGGATCTGCTCGCCGTCCCCGTCGCGGGGGCCTACCACCTGTCGATGGCGTCCGGCTACAACCTCGTGGGCCGGCCGCCCGTGGTCGCGGTGGCCGACGGGCACGCCAGGCTGCTGGTCCGCCGCGAGTCACTGGCGGACTTCCGCAGCAGGGACATAGGTCTGTGAAGCCTGTGGAACACGGCGGCCCCGGGGCGTCTCGCCCCGGGGCCGCCGTACGCGACATGACCGTCAGAGGATCGCGCCCGGCGTGTACGCCGCGGCCTCCGGGTGCTGCTTGAGGAGCGTCTCGATCCGCGCGACGACCGTGGCGACCTGGTCGCTCGCCGCCCCCGTGAAGGACAGCTTGTCGGCCATCAGCTCGTCGAGCTGCGCGCGGTCCAGCGGGATGCGGGAGTCGGCGGCGAGCTTGTCGAGGAGTTCATTGTGCTCGGCGCCCTGCTCCCGCATGGCGAGCGCGGAGGCGACCGCGTTCTCCTTGATGGCCTCGTGGGCCTCCTCGCGGCCGACGCCCGCGCGCACCGAGGCCATCAGGACCTTGGTGGTGGCGAGGAAGGGGAGGTAGCGGTCCAGCTCGCGCGCGACGACCGCCGGGAAGGCGCCGAACTCGTCGAGCACGGTCAGGAAGGTCTCCAGGAGGCCGTCGAGCGCGAAGAACGCGTCGGGCAGGGCGACCCGGCGTACGACCGAGCAGGAGACGTCACCCTCGTTCCACTGGTCGCCCGCCAGCTCGCCGGTCATCGAGGCGTAGCCGCGCAGGATGACGGTGAGGCCGTTGACGCGCTCGCACGAGCGGGTGTTCATCTTGTGCGGCATCGCGGACGAGCCGACCTGGCCCGGCTTGAAGCCCTCGGTGACCAGTTCGTGCCCGGCCATCAGCCGGATCGTCTTGGCGAGGGAGGACGGCGCGGAGGCGATCTGCACCAGCGCGGTGACGACCTCGTAGTCCAGGGAGCGCGGGTAGACCTGGCCGACCGAGGTGAAGGCGCGGTCGAAGCCGAGGTGCCCGGCGATACGGTCCTCCAGCTCCGTCAGCTTGTCCGTGTCGCCGCCGAGCAGGTCGAGCATGTCCTGGGCGGTGCCGACCGGGCCCTTGATGCCGCGCAGCGGGTAGCGGCCGAGGAGGTCGTCGAGGCGGCGGTAGGCGACGAGGAGCTCGTCGGCGCCGGTCGCGAAGCGCTTGCCCAGCGTCGTCGCCTGCGCGGCGACGTTGTGGGAGCGGCCCGCCATGACCAGCTCGGCGTACTCGCCGGCGAGCTTGCCGAGCCGGGCGAGGACGGCGACGGTGCGGCCGCGGATCAGCTCCAGGGAGAGCCGGATCTGCAGCTGCTCCACGTTCTCGGTGAGATCGCGCGAGGTCATGCCCTTGTGCACGTGCTCGTGCCCGGCGAGGGCGTTGAACTCCTCGATACGGGCCTTCACGTCATGGCGCGTGACCTTCTCGCGCTCGGCGATGGAGGCCAGGTCGACCTGGTCGAGGACGCGCTCGTAGTCGGCGATGGCGGCGTCCGGGACCTCGATACCGAGGTCCTTCTGCGCGCGCAGCACGGCGAGCCAGAGCTGACGCTCCAGTCTCACCTTCTGCTCGGGCGACCAGAGGGTGGCGAGCTCGGCGGAGGCATAACGTCCCGCGAGGACGTTCGGGATACGGGGCTTTGCAGGCGCGGCAGTCACGTGTACGGAGTTTACCGGGCGTCCATACGGGCTCCGAACCATCTTCGTGATGTAGGAACCTACAGGTCAGACGCCGTTTTCATGGGGCGGGCGGGCATCAGCTCCTGACGGCCTCCGCGATCCGCAGGGCGGCCTGGGCGGGCGTGAGGTGCGTGGTGTCGACGACCTCGGCCTCGCCGTGCAGCCAGGTGCGGGCCGCCTCGGCGTAGGGCTCGAGGTATGTGAGGCGGAAGGGGGAGGGGCCGAGAAGGGTGTCCCCCTCGATGCGCCCGCGGAGGGTGTCCTGGTCGGCGTGGAGGACGAAGTGCCTCACCGGGATGGAATGTCGGGCGAGACCCGCGCTGATCTCGCGCCAGTACCGCTCGACCAGGACGGTCATGGGCATCACCAGGGTGCCGCCGGTGTAGTCGAGTACGCGGCGGGCGGTCTCGACGACCAGCGGCCGCCACGGCGGCCAGTGCTGGAAGTTGTCCGTCCCGGGCAGCCCGGGCGTGATGTCCATGAGCGTCTCGCCGACCTTCTCGGCGTCGAACACCCGCGAATCAGGGAGGAGCGGCTGGACGAGTGCGCTGGTCGTGGTCTTGCCCGCGCCGTGGGTGCCGTTGAGCCATACGATCATGCGCCGACGCTAGCGCTGTGCGGGCCGCGGGAACAGGCACGGCGGAGATCCGGTACGGCTTCCGGCCGCGTATCAGGCCGCTCCCGCGAGTGGCCCGTCGTCCCCGAGTGGCCTTTCAGCCGTGCCGCTACGGCAGCGGGCCGTCGTAGGGCAGCAGCTCGGGACGCTTCGGCGGGCGGCCGTCGCCGGAGGAGCGGCCGGTGAGGCGGCGGCCGATCCAGGGCATGAGGTGCTGCCGGGCGAAGCGGGCGTCGGCGACGCGGCGCCGGGCCCAGTTCAGCGGCACGGCCGCGGACAGCGGGGTCTGCCAGTCGTCCTCGGGCGGGTAGCCGAGGGACTGCCAGACGGCCTCGGCGATCCTGCGATGCCCCTCCGCCGTGAGGTGCAGCCGGTCCACGTCCCAGAGGCGCTGGTCGCCGAGGACCGAAGCGCCGTACAGGTTCACGACCACCGCGTCGTGCCGGGACGCCAGGTCGTCGATATGGGCGTAGAGCTCCTCCATGCGCGGACGGAACCGCTCCATCACCGGGCCGTTCCGGCCCGGACTGCGCATCAGGACGAGCTGCTTGCAGGAGGGCGCCAGGCGTTCGACGGCCTCTTCGAGGAGGTCACGTACGCGGTTCATGTCGCACTTGGGGCGCAGCGTGTCGTTGAGCCCGCCCACCAAGGTGATGACGTCGGGCTGCATCGCGGCCGCCACGTCCACCTGCTCGGCGACGATCTGGCCGATGAGCTTGCCGCGCACCGCGAGGTTCGCGTAGCGGAAGCCGGGGCTGTGCGCCGCCATCCGTGCGGCCAGGAGGTCGGCCCAGCCGCGGTAGCTGCCGTCGGGCAGCAGGTCCGACATGCCCTCGGTGAAGGAGTCGCCGACCGCGACGAGACTGGTGTAGTTGGCATTCATCTGCATGGCGGAAGCGATGGTAACCCGCCCGCCGCCCGTGGAGCAGGCGGCGGACGAAGCCGAGGCGCGCGCGATCTGTGCAGCGCGCCCCGGCGGCGGTATGCCATGGGCAAACCGTCGTCCCGAGAGAGCGAGTACGCCATGTGGACCGCAGCCTTCTGGAAAGCCACGGCGGAACGTGCGATCCGCACCTTCGCACAGGCGCTCGCCGCCGTCCTGGTCGCCGGGGCGACCAGCCTCCTGGACGTCGCCTGGGGCGCCGCCTTCGCGACGGCCGGTCTGGCGGCGGTCCTCGCCGTCCTGACCGCGATCGGCGCCTCGGAGGCCGGGGCGGCAGGCCCCGGCATCACGGAGGAACCGACTCCGGAACGCACCGACGCGCCCAGGGCCCCGGCGGGGTAGCTACGCGGTCTGGCCGAACAGCTCCCGCAGCACGTCCTCCATGGTGACCATCCCGGCGAGTCTGCCGTCGGAGCCGAGCACCGCGGCCACATGCGTACGGCTGCCCCGCATCGCGGTCAGCACGTCGTCCAGCGGCGTCGTCTCGCGCACCTGGGCGATCTTCCGCATGTCCGGGACCCGGAACGGCAGATCCCGCGGCGCCCGGTCCAGGGCGTCCTTGACGTGCAGATAGCCGACGATCCGACGGCCCTCGTCGACGACCGGGAAGCGGGAGAACCCGGACTCCGCCGAGAGGTTCTCCAACTGCTCCGGAGTGACGCCCACGCGCGCGTAGACCACGTCCTCCAGCGGCAGGACCACGTCCCTGACCGGGCGCCGGCCCAGTTCCAGCGCGTCGTGCAGCCGCTCCTGCGCGCGGCCGTCGATCAGACCGGCGGCGCTGGAGTCCTTGACCATGCGGGCCAGGTCCTCGTCCGAGAAGCTCGCCGAGACCTCGTCCTTGGCCTCGACCCGCAACAGCTTCAGCAGACCGTTGGCGAACGCGTTGATCGCGAAGATCACCGGGCGCAGCGCCCGTGCGAGCGCCACCAGCGGCGGGCCGAGCATCAGCGCCGTGCGCACCGGCTCGGCGAGCGCGATGTTCTTGGGAATCATCTCGCCGAGCAGCATGTGCAGATACGTCGCCACGGTCAGCGCGATGACGAAGGAGATGGGGTGCACCAGACCGTGCGGCACTCCGACCCCGTCGAACACCGGCTCAAGGAGATGCGCGATGGCGGGCTCCGCGACGACACCGAGGACGAGCGTGCACAGCGTGATGCCCAGCTGCGCCGCCGCCAGCAGCGCCGACACGTGCTTGAGGCCCCACATCACGCTCTTGGCGCGCCTGTCGCCCTCCTCGGCGTGCGGTTCGATCTGGCTGCGGCGTACGGAGATGAGGGCGAACTCGGCGCCCACGAAGAAGGCGTTGACGACGAGCGTCGCGAAACCGATCAGCAACTGGATGGCGATCATCGGGCGTCCTCCGCCTCGTCTGCGGTCGGCGGGGCGTGCAGGAGCACGCGCGCGGCGCGGTGCCCGGCGGCGTCCGTGACGTCGAGCCGCCAGCCGCCGACGTCGACGCTGTCGCCGACGGCCGGGATGCGGCCGAGTTCGGTCGCGACGAGCCCGGCGAGCGTCTCGTACGGCCCGTCGGGCGCCCGCAGGCCGACCCGCGCGAGCTGGTCGGTGCGGGCCGCGCCGTCGGCGGAGTAGAGCGTCCTGCCGTCGTCGTCCTTGCCCGCGGAGGCGATGTCGGGCGTCTCGTGCGGGTCGTGCTCGTCCCGCACCTCGCCGACGACCTCCTCGACGATGTCCTCCAGGGTGGCGACCCCGGCGGTGCCGCCGTACTCGTCGATGACCACGGCCATCGTGCGCTTGCCCGAGAGCCGGTCGAGGAGGCGGTCGACGGTCAGCGACTCCGGTACGAGCAGCGGCTCGCGCATCAGTTCGGCGACGGACACACGCGGCCTGCGTTCGGCGGGCACGGCGAGCACGTCCTTGATGTGGGCGACGCCGACGACCGAGTCGAGGTTGCCGCGGTAGACGGGGAAGCGGGACAGGCCGGTCGCACGCGTGGCGTTCGCGACGTCCTCGCAGGTGGCGTGGGTGTCGAGGGCCATGACCTGGACGCGCGGCGTCATCACGTTCTCCGCGCTGAGGTCGGCGAGGTTCAGCGTGCGTACGAACAGCTCGGCGGTGTCCGCCTCCAGCGCGCCCTCCTTGGCGGAGTGCCGGGCCAGGGCCACGAGCTCCTTGGGGCCGCGCGCGGAGGCCAGCTCCTCGGCGGGCTCGATGCCGAAGCGGCGTACGGAACGGTTCGCGGTGTTGTTCAGATGGGCGATGAACGGCCGGAACGCGGCGCTGAACAGCCGCTGCGGCGTCGCCACGCGCTTGGCGACGGCGAGCGGCGAGGAGATCGCCCAGTTCTTGGGGACCAGCTCACCGATGACCATCAGGAAGACCGTCGACAGCGCCGTACCGATGACCAGGGCCACCGAGGACGCCGCCGACCGGGGGAGACCGAGGTCGCGCAGCGGGCCCGAGATGAGCTTGGCGATCGAGGGCTCGGAGACCATGCCGACCACCAGGTTGGTGACGGTGATGCCGAGCTGGGCGCCGGAGAGCTGGAACGTGAGGTTCTTGGCGGCCTTGAGGGCGCCGGCGGCGCCGCGCTCGCCGCGCTCGACGGCCCGTTCGAGCTCGCCGCGCTCGACCGTGGTGAGGGAGAACTCCGCCGCGACGAAGACACCGCAGGCCACACAGAGCAGCACCGCCGCGAGGAGCAGGAGCACTTCGGTCATCGGGTCACCTCCTTCCCATGATCGGGCAGGGGCGGAAGGGATGCGCGATGTCGGGTACTGGGAGGCTCGCCCATGGGCGGACGCTCACACCTTTCAGTCGAATACGAGTGTGACGACCATGGTAAAGGACCAGCAAAGCCGCTTTCGAACCCCCGCAGGGCCCTGCGGCCGGGCTCAGTCCGTGAGGGGCTTCACCCAACGGCTCCACTGCGGTTCGGGGCCGTAGCCCGCCGCGCGCCACGTGTGGTGGGCCAGTTCGTTGCGGTCCAGGACCATGGCGTCGACCCGTCGCCCGCCGAGGCGTACGAACCTGTCCTCCGCGGCGGCCAGCAGCGCCGACCCCACGCCCTGGCGGCGGTGGTCGGGGTGGACGGCGAGACGGTAGGCGGAGCATCGCCACCCGTCGAAGCCGGCTATCACGGTGCCGGTGAGGAGGCCGTCGCGCTCCGCGAGCAGTAGGGCTTCGGGGTCCCGTGTGATGAGGCGGGCGACGCCGTCGTGGTCGTCGCTGATGCTGGTTCCTTCCGCGGCCTCGCGCCAGAACAGCAGTACGGCGTCGATGTCGGCGAGGGTGGCGGGGCGGATGTAGAGATCGCTCATGGGAAGAGCCAAGCAGAGCGCCGGTTCATCTGGCGACCGCTTTCTCCGCATGGTTCCGGCCGAGTTGTCCGGAAAGGACGCGTCCGGATCGGACAACCGGACCTCGGCCGGTTGGCGTGAATTCAGTGGCTGCAATAACCGGGTTGTTCTATGGGTTGACACCGGGATTGGCCGATCCTAGAGTCAAAAATCTGTGCATGAATGTGTGAATGATAAATAAAATAGTTCTGGTATCGCGGGCCGGTTGAGGCGAAGGGGAACAGCGGATGAAGAGAGTGCTCCTCACGACCGCTCCGAAGGAGGCCCTGGTCGAGTCCGACGGTATCGGTGGGAACTGGTACGACCGGACCGATACATATATGGCCTGGACCTGCGCGGTAGATCTTGAGGACCGGCTCTCCGTCACCTGTCCACCGACCGGACTCAGCTTTATCAAGTACAACGTGCCGGATGTCGAAATTCTCGAGTACCCCACCTGGGACGAGTACCTCACCGCGCTCCAGTCCGAGACGTGGGACATGGTCGGCATCAGCTTCTACACCTGGTCGACGCCCGTCGCGATCGAGATGGCGAAGGTCGCACGCGAGGCCGGTGTACCCGAGATATGGGCCGGTAACTACGGCGTCCTCTCCCCGGGAATCGACGAGTACTTCACCAAGAAGATAAAGGGTGCGGGCGAGGCGCCGATCCACCAGTACGTCTACGGCACGCCGTTGCCACGTGTGCGACACCCGGCCATGCTGGGCGAGAGCGGATTCCGCGGGATGAAATCTCCGGTCGGTTACTTGTATTCGAAACGTGGATGCAATATCGGCTGTACCTTCTGTTCGACGCCGATCTTCAATCCCAAAGAAGAAGCCATCTTCATGGAGGACACGTACGCGGCACTCGACGCGTACCGGGAGGCCGACGTCGCTCACGTCATCATCTATGACGAGAGTTTCTTCCTCACCAACACCCTGGCCGAGCAGGTCGTGGACGCGCTGGCGGAGCGCGAACTCCCCTGGATCTGTCTGACCCGAGCCGACCTGATCCGGGGAAGAATTCCCGAGCTGACCGACCGCTATATGGACGGTGCGATCGTCGGTATCGAGTCGTATCGGGACAAGAACATCGCCGACGTGAAGAAGCGCGACGACGTCTACAACGTCCGGCAGACGGTCCGCGAGCTGATCGACAATGGCCGCCGTGCGCTCGGCACCTTCATGGTCGGGTTCGCCGAGGACAGCATCGAGGACATGCGGTTCGACATCGAGCAGCTGAGCGAGGAAGGGCTGTTCGCCTGCCAGCTGACGCTGCTGACCCCGTTCCACGGCACCCGCCTCTACCGGCAGATGGAGCACCTGGTCGACGAACCGGACCTCAGCAAGCACGATCTGTACAACCTGGTGTGGAAGCACCCGAAGATGAACCGCAGTGAGGCACGTGACCTGCTCGCGTGGGCGCAGCGCCGGGTCAACGACCCGGACCGCATCGCCGCCAGGCTCAAGCAGGAAATGAAGGCGAAGGTACGGAAAGAGTTCGCGCGCCGCCACGGCGCGGCGCCGCTGAGCCCGTCGGGATCCGCGTCATGAGAAGCCTCAACATCCTCTGCGTGCAGCTGAGTTTCCACGAGGCGTACCCCGACGCGTCGACTCTGGCGACGACCTACAACGACGGGATCTACTACGTCGCGTCGTTCGTCCAGCAGGAGTATCCGGACGCCCGGGTCGAGATGTGCCAGATGTTCTGGGGGGAGAAGCCGGAAGACTTTCCCCTGGCGAGCTACGACTACATCCTGATCTCGGCACTGGCCACCCACTTCTGGTCGAACCTCCAGGCGCTCGAGTTGATACGGCGCGCCAAACGCCCCGGCTGCGTGGTCATCATGGGCGGACCGCACGCCGCGTTCGCACCCTACGAGGCACTGCGCTACGCGGATTACGCGGTGATCGCCGAGGGCGAGATCCCCGCCGTCCAGCTGATCAACGCGTTGGAGGCCGGCGATCCCCTCACCGAGGTCGACAACCTGGCCTACATCGGAGCCAACGGCGAGCTGACCCTGAACAAGATCGCCCGTTACGGGAACATCGACCACGCGATCAACCCGCAGTTCCTGAAGCGCGCGCCGAAGCTTCACTGGGCCACGGTCTCGATGTCGCGCGGCTGCCCGTTCGACTGCTCCTTCTGCTATGCGATCCGCCTGCTCGGGCGACGGTTCCGCACCAAGACGGTGGAAGACGTCCGCAACGAGTTGGATGCCATCTACCAGCAGACCGGATGCAACCGCTTCTATGTCACGGATCTGAACTTCACGACCCGCAAGAGCTACTGCCGTGAAATCGCCGAGGCATTCCGGGACCGCGACTACAAGTTCATCGCCATGAGCCGGGTCAACCACGCGGACGACATGGACCTGGTCCTCGACCTCAAGCGGTCGGGGTTCGACGAGTACTGCCTGGGAGTGGAATCGGAGGACCCGAGTGTCCTCCAGGCGTTCAACAAGCGGGTCGACCCCTCCGAGCAGACCCGGCGCCTGCTGCGTTTCGCCGAGAACGACATAGCCATTCACTCCGCGATCATCTTCGGGCTCGACGTCCAGGACCGGCAGGCGATCGAGGCCACCGCGTACTGGTGCGCCGACGCCCGCATCATGCACCCGGTGTTCGTGTGCCTCGCGGAATATCCCTTCCAGAATCTGCTGTACGGGGCGCGCCAGGATGTCGAGGACCACCGGATCATCATGGAAGTCCCGACCTACCAGCATTACTCGTTCGTCGGCATCTTCCCGCGCGAGATGCGCCCCAGCGAACTGCAGCGCGGCATACTCGACAGTTACGGGATCTTCTTCAAGCGGGCGTTCGAGGTCGAGACGCGGCCCCAGCGGCGGGCCCGCCTCAAGGCGTATGCGCGCAGTGTCGACCGCGGCCGCGCCGGAATGCAGCAGCACATCCACTTCCTCGAGCAGTTGGAGAAGCCGTACTACACCGCGGCCGGGACACTGCGGGAGGACTTGTTGAAGGCGGACTTCGACGCGCGGCACGGAGAGCTCCGCGACTGGCTGGCGCGCTCCTCCAAGTGCACCGACGTGGAATTCGTGAAGAAATACGCTCGATGACGGGACACCAACGAGCAGGGACCGTCATCGACGCGTTGCTCGACAGCGCCGCGCGCACCCCGGACCGGCTGGCGTTCCGTGTGATCGAGAGATCCGAGGGCGAGTTCGAACTGAGTTACGCGGACGTCTGCCGCCTCGTCGGCCGGACCGTGGCCGGACTGGAGGCACACGGCATCGAGGAGGGGGACCGCGTCGTCGTCGTTCTGCCCACCTCCCGCGACTTCCTCTCGGTCTATCTGGGCTGCCTTTACGCGGGAGTCGTGCCGGTCATCGCGGCGGAACCGACCGGCGGCAATCCCCACTACGCGACCAACCTGCGCGCCCTCGCCGAACAGGCGCAGGCCACCACGGTCATCGCGCCCCCGGAACTGGCGGACACGCTCGCGCCGTTCCTGCCGCCCGTCACGGTCACGACACCCGACGCCCTGCGCGGGGAACCCCTCACACTCGACTCGCCGCGGGCGACTCCCGCGTCGCTCGCCCATCTCCAAGCGACCTCCGGCTCGACCGGGGCCCCCAAGCTGGCCCTGATCCGGCACGGCAACATCGTCGCCAACGTCCGGGCGATCGCCGAGGCGATCCGGGCGAGACCCACCGACTCACTGGTGAGCTGGCTGCCCCTCTTCCACGACATGGGCCTCATCGGAGTCTCGTACGCGCTGCACGCCCACATCCCGATGGTGCTGTCGGACCCGCTCAACTTCCTGCGGAACCCGATGTCATGGCTGCGTTGGATCAGCCGCCACCGCGGCACCCTCTCACCCGCGCCCAGCTCCGCGTTCCACATCTGCGCGCGCGTGGCCGGGCGGCGGCCCCCCGGCGATCTCGACCTGTCCTCGTGGCGTGTCGCTCTGTGCGGTGCGGAACCGGTGCACGAGGCCACGCTGCGCGAATTCCAGGCGGCGTTCGGTCCTTTCGGCCTGTCCGAAACGACGCTGAGACCCGTGTACGGACTCGCGGAGACGACGCTCGCGGCCACCATCTCGGACGTCGGCCGCCCCTACTCGGTCGACCGGGTGGACGCGGAGGCCGTCTCGGCCAGGGGCCGTGCCGAGCCCCGCCCGGCCGACGATCTCCGCAGCATGAGCATGATGTGCGTGGGGCCGGCGGTTCCGGGCCATCGGTTGAGGGTGGTCGGCCCGGACGGAACGCCGCTGCCCGACCGTGCCATCGGTGAGATCGAGGTGGCCGGCCCCAGCCTGATCGACGGCTACCTCCCGGAGCGGGACGCTACGGAAACGGCTACGGAACCCGCCACAGAAACCGTCACGGTCGACGATCAGCTCAAACGGCCGGACGGCTATCTCCGCACCGGCGACCTCGGATATCAGCTCGACGGGGAGCTGTACGTCACCGGTCGCCGCAAGGAGATAGTGATCATCTCCGGTCGCAACTACATACCCGACCAGATCGAGAGGTTCGTCGAAGCCGTCGCACAGAGCCCGCGCACCCCCGCGGTCGTGGCGGTCGGCGTCCCCGACCCGATGCTGCTGACCGAGCAGCTGCATCTCCTTCTCGACGAGCGGATCGGTGAGGGCCGCGACCGGCGGACCATCACCGACCAGGTGCGTGGCGCGCTGGCCGAGGCGTTCGGGATCAGCGGCGTCACCCTCCACTGGATCCGGCGGGCGCAGCTGCCCCGGACCACCAGCGGCAAGGTCCAGCGCCATCTCTGCCGAAAGATCATCGAGGAACGCTCCGCGCCGTTCCCACGTACCGACGAGCCGACGAGCGTGACCTCTGGAGGGCCACCCGATGCAGGATGAGAAGCAGGAGCAGAAGCACGACCAGGAGCACGATCAGGAGCTTTTCGACAAGATCGTCCGGCACATCGGCGAGTTCGTCGAAGCCGACGTGTCCCACCTGACTCCGCAGTCGAACATCGGCAACTCCATCGAAGGCATGAGCTCGCTCAAGATGGTCGAACTGCTCCTCTTCCTGGAGGACTGCTTCGGCGTCGACTTCGACGAGTCCGTCATGGACGAACTCCAGACCATGCAGGACCTTGAGCAGTACATACGGCGGACAGTGGACGCGGCTGGACAGCAAGCCTGACACGGCCTCGAAGTGCCAGGACACGGCGTGGTGGTTACCGGGATGGGTGTGGTCTGCCCGCTCGGCTCAACGGTCGACGAGGTGTGGCAGGGGCTCGTCGCCGGACGCTCCGGGATCACTCCACTGACACGCTTCGACCCCGGCCGGTTCCACAGCCGCCATGCCGGCCAGATCGACGACTCCGTCATCACGTTCGCCCCAGGCCCGCTCCGGTTCGAGATGAAACGCATGAGTGCCTTCGTGCGCTACGCGCTGTTCGCCGCCGATCGAGCGGTTGAAGACAGTCGTTTCTCCGTGGCCGCGGAGCACGAGGCAGGTGGGGGACCGGCGCGCCGCCGGTACCCGCCGGGGGGCGGCGTGTACCTCGGCGTGGCCATGGGGGGACTGCCCAGCATCGAGGCGGGCGTGCTGAGACAGGAGCAACAGGGAGTACGGAGGACCAGTCCGTTTCTGATCCCCTCACTCATTCCCAACATGGCGGCGAGCACGATCGCGCTGCGCCACGGCATCGAGGAGGAGCAGGTCACGATCGCCGGTGCCTGCGCCAGCGGCAGCCAGGCGATCGGTCAGGCGATGCGCGCGATCCGGTCCGGTGACCGCACCTGGGCGATCGCCGGCGGAGCCGAGGCGGTCATCACTCCGATCACCTACTCCGGCTTCCAGGCGATGAAGGCGCTCAGTCGGCACGACGATCCGGCGACCACCCCCCGCCCGTTCGACCGCTCGCGGGACGGGATCGTCGTCGGCGAAGCGGCCGCCGTCTTCGTACTGGAGGACCGTGCCCACGCCGAAGCGCGCGGCGCGGTGATCCATGGCGAACTGACCGGCTTCGACTCCAACAGCGGTGGTGACGACCTCACGGGCATCTCGACCCGCCACGTCACCCGGTGCATGAGCGGCGCGGTCGCCGACGCCGCGGTGGAACCGGACGCGATCGACTGCGTGTTCGCCCAGGCATCCGGCATGGTCCAGGGCGATGCCGCCGAGCTGGAGGCGTTGCGTGCGCTCACCGCGGACAGCGATCAGAAGCCGGTTGTCACGTCGATCAAGGGACATATGGGGTACACGTTCGCCGCGAACGGTCCGCTGAATCTCGCCGGTGCCCTCATGGCACTGCGCCACCAGGCCGTCCCTCCCACGCTGAACCTGAAGGAGACCGACCCGGAGTTCGTCAAGGTCGACATCGCCCGTGAAGTCCGGGGGATGAGGATACGTCGCTGTCTGATCAACGCATTCGGGTTCGGCGGGATCAACGCCAGCCTCGTCGTGTCCCTGGCATGACCCTGCCGCTGTCCATAGAGGAGTACTGAGTACTGTGTCGACGCACTTCGAGAAGCTCACCCGTTGCTGCATGAGCTGCAAGATCTCCCGATTTCTGAGCAAGACCATCGAGATCGAGGAGGCCGGGGTCGCACGGGTGGCGATTCCGTTCCACGGCGACCTCACCCAGAACGCGGACTTCCTGCACGCCGCCATGATGTTCGAGGTCGGGGACACGGCCGGGTTCGTGGCGGCCAACTCGATGGAGGAGACCTTCAGCGTCCTGACGGTCGACTACCACATCAACCTGATCCGGCCGGTCCAGAAGGAGGGCATCTACGCCGTCGGCAAGGTGGTGACCGCGGGAAAGACGATCTACGTCGCGCGCAGTGACATCTACAGCGACAGCGGCAAACTGGTAGCGGCCGGGCAGGGCACGTACACGGTGTCGAAGATCCCGCTCACCGACCTGGAGGGGTACGAGTGATTGACGTATCCGACCACGACGGCATCGCCATCCTGACACTGAACCACGGGCCGGTGAACGCACTGGACCGGGAACTGCTCACGCAGATCGCCGATACCTTGGCGGCTGTCGGCGATGCCCGCGCGGTCGTGCTGACCGGCAGCGGGCGCTCCTTCTCGGCGGGGGTGGACCTCAAACGGGTGATCGACGGCGGCCTGGACTACGCCGACACCTTCCTCCCCGCTCTGCACCGCGCGACGCTCGTCCTGTTCGAGCATCCCCGGCCGGTGGTCGGGGCCGTCAACGGGCACGCCCTGGCCGGTGGATGCGTGCTCGCCGCCGCCTGCGACATGCGGCTGATGTCCGGCGGCTCCATCGGGCTCACCGAACTCGCCGCCGGGGTGCCCTTCCCCACGGTGTGCCTGGAGGTCGTACGCCATGCCATCGGTCCGGCACTCGACGCGATGGTGCTGGGCGCCGGCCGCCTGACGCCCCAACAGGCCCTCTCGATCGGCCTGGTGCACGAACTCGTCGAGCCGGACCACCTGCTCACCGCCGCACTGCTGCGAGCGGAAGAGCTGAGCCGCGCCCCGTCGGACGTCTACGCCCTCTCCAAACGCCAACTCCACCGGCCGACCCACCAGCGCATCGGCGCGGCCCGGGAGTTGGACGACGGCGAGGTGCTGAAGATCTGGAGCTCCGAGCGCACCGGCCGCACCCTGCGCGCGTACCTGGCATCCCTGCGCCGGGGTTGACAGCGGGTGGACGACACCGGGCCGGACATCCGGCCCGGGGCCCACCCTCACTCGTGCGCGATGGCCGCCAGCACATTCATACGGGACGCCCGCAGCGCGGGCAGCAGCGCCGCGGCGAGGCCCACGACCACCGAGCCGATCACCACCGCGACGATCGTCGGCCAGGGGAACGCGAGTTCCTTCATGCCCTGGAGCGCCAGCACCTGCTGCACGGCGACGCCCCAGACCAGACCGAGCGCTAGGCCGAGCAGCGCCCCGAACACCGCGATCACCACCGACTCCAGGCGGATCATCCGGCGCAGCTGACGCCGCCCGAGCCCGATGGCGCGCAGCAGCCCGATCTCCCGGGTGCGCTCCACGACGGACAGGGCGAGGGTGTTGACCACGCCGAGGACGGCGATGACGATCGCGAGGCCGAGCAGTGCGTAGACGAGGTAGAGCATCACTGCTATCTGCTGCCGGATCAGCTCCTTGTAGTCCGCCTGGTCGCGCACCTGCACCTGCGGGTACGGATCGAGGGTCTTGTCCAGGCGCTCGCGCAGGGTGTCCGCGTCCGTGCCCGCGGCGGCGTTGACGTACACCGCCGAGTCCTGCCCGTCCGGCACGTACTTCTCGACCGTGCCGAGCCCCAGGAAGAGCCCGCCCTCGATGCCGAACCCCTCGGGCGAGTCCTCATCGGTGAGCGCCCCCACCGTCAGCTTCGCCTCGCGCCCGCCGGGGAACGTCGCCTTCAGCACGTCACCGACACGCACCTCGTGTTCCCGCGCGAACTCCTTGTCCATGCCGATGTGCCCGGACGCGAGCGCGGCACGCGAACTCCCCTGCGCGTACGTGACGTTGGCGACGTCGTCGAGCCGCGGGTCGTAGCCCGCCGCGGTCGACTCGACGCTTCTGCCGTCGGGGAGCGCCAGTTCGATGGGGCTGAAGCGCTGGCGCACGACGAGCCCCGCGCCGTCGGTCTCCCGGACCTTCCCGGTGATCTCCCCCGAGAAGGGCATGAAGTTGCTGTTCTGCACGACGAAGTCCGCGCCGAGCGTGTCGTCGATCTGCCGGTCGAACGACTTGGTCATCGACGCGCTCGCCACCGAGAGCCCGCCGACCAGCGCGAGCCCCACCATCAGGGCGGCCGCCGTGGCCCCCGTGCGGCGCGGATTGCGCAGCGCGTTGCGCTGGCTCATCCGGCCGACCGGGCCGAAGACCGCGGGGAACGCGCCGCCGAGCACCCGGATCACCGGGCGCACCAGGAGGGGCCCCGCGATGACGGTCGCGACGAGGGTCAGCACGATGCCGAGCCCGAGATACGAGGCCGCCGACGACGTCTTGTCGGCCAGCGCACAGCCCACGAGAGCCGCGGCCCCGGCCACCGCGACGACGGAACCCGCCACCGCCCGCACCTTGAGCGGCCGCCCCACCCCCGCGATCTCGGCGTCCGCGAGCGCCGCCATCGGCGAGACCTGCGCGGCCCGGCGCGCCGGGAGATACGCCGCGAGGAAGGTGACACCGACCCCGACGACGTACGAGGCCACAGGCGTCGCCCACTTGACGACCATCTCCGTGGACTTCAGGTTCATCCCGAGCAGCCCCATCAGCTCGATGAGGCCGAGGGCCAGACCTATCCCGACGGCGAGGCCCAGCGTGGAGCCGACCAGGCCGAGCAGCAGCGCCTCGATGAGCACGGAGCGGCGCACCTGCCTGCGGTCCGCGCCGAGCGCGCGCAGCAGGCCCAGTTCGCGGGTGCGCTGCGCGATCAGCATCGAGAAGGTGTTGACGATCAGGAAGACGCCCACGAGTACGGCGACACCGGCGAAGCCGAGCATCACGTACTTGATGACGTCCAGGAATCCGCCGAGCGAGGACGCGGCGGACTCGGCCTGTTCGTCGGCGGTCTCCAGGTCGTAGCCCGCGCCGACCTCGGCGGCGATGCGGCGCTTAAGGGTGTCGTCGTCGACGCCCTCGGCGGCGGTCACCGAGACGCTCGTCGCCGCGTCCGTCGAGCCGAGGAGCCTGCGCTGGGCGGTCGGGGTGTCCAGGAAGACGAGGGCGGCGCCGGGGTTCGTGGTGGTGAAGGTGGCGATGCCGACGATCTCGACCTTGAACGAGCCGGGGCGGGCGAGGATCGTGAGGGTGTCGCCGAGCTCCACGCCCTTCTTGTCGGCCGTGTCCGCGTCCAGCATCGCCTGGCCCGCGCCGCGCGGTGCGTGGCCCGAGGTGAGCTCCACGGGGCTGCGGTCGGTGGGGTACCAGTTGGTGGCGATGGTCGGCGCGCCGGTCGTCGGGCCCACCGACTCGTTGTCGCGGTCGACGACGGTGATGTTCTGGACGGACGCGTCGAGGTGGGCGTCCGCGACGCCCTCGACCTTCGCCACCTTCGCCTTCAGGCTCGCGGGCACGGTCGGCGTCCGCCCGGAGGGCACCGACTCGTCGAGGTCCTCCTTCGGCGCGACCGTCACATCGGCCGATGTGGAGGCGAACAGGCGGTCGAAGGTGCGGGTCACCGTGTCCGAGAAGATGAGGCTGCCCGCGACGAACGCGACCGAGAGGATGACCGCGAGGGCGGAGAGCACGAGCCGGCCCTTGTGCGCGAGGAAGCTCCTGAGCGTTGCCTTCAGCACCGTTACCCCTTGGCTCAGCTCTGCTCGGACGCGCCGTCGGTGGGCGCGTGATCGCCCGGCCTGCTGTGGAGGCCCAGCGCGTCGAACCGCTTCATGCGTTCGAGCACCGCCTCCGCCGTCGGGCGCTCCATGTCGTCCACGATCCGCCCGTCGCCGAGGAAGAGGACCAGGTCGGAGTGGGCGGCGGCGCCGGGGTCGTGGGTCACCATGACGACGGTCTGGCCGAGCTGGTCGACCGCGTCCCGCAGAAAGCCGAGGACCTCCAGACCGGCCCGCGAGTCGAGGTTGCCCGTCGGCTCGTCGGCGAAGATCAGCTCCGGCTTCGACGCCAGCGCCCGCGCACAGGCCACCCGCTGCTGCTGCCCTCCGGACAGCTGGGCGGGGCGGTGCTTCAGCCGGTCCCGCAGCCCCAGCGTGTCGATCACATGCTCCACCCACGCCTCATCGGGCCGCTGCCCCGCGATGTCCATCGGGAGCGTCATGTTCTCCAGCGCGTTGAGCGTGGGGATGAGGTTGAACGACTGGAACATGAACCCGATGCGGTCGCGCCGCAGCCGCGTCAACTCCCGCTCCTTGAGGCCGGTTATCTCCGTGTCACCGAGCCACACCTGGCCCGCCGAGACGTTGTCGAGCCCGGCCAGGCAGTGCATCAGCGTGGACTTCCCCGAACCGGAGGGACCCATGACGGCGGTGAAACGCTCGCGCGCGATGTCGACGTCGACCGAGTCGAGGGCGAGCACGGTCGTCTCGCCCGAGCCGTACGCCTTGGTCAGACCGCGGGCGCGCGCGGCGGTCCCGGCGGCCTCCGAGCGGCCGGTGAACGGTGCCGAAGCAGGTGTGGACAAGGCCCCTCCTGGGTTGTGACCGTTCCAACTCCCGTAGTCCGGCGAAGAGTAGTGGGGCGGACCGGGCCCGCGGTATCCCTCCGGGGTCGGTACCCGTAGACGCATGTAAGGGACATGGTCCTGACGGCCTTGTCGTGCTAGCACCCCGGCGCTAGCTTGAAGGCATGGCGAAGACCCAGCTGAACGTGCGGGTGGACGAGGACACCGCCCGGGCCGCGCGGGAGCGCGCCCTGGCCCGAGGCATGAGCGTGAACCGCTACATCGAGGAACTCGTGAAACAGGACGCCGGTGAGGTCGGGCATACGTTCGTCGAAGCGGCGGCCGACTTCATGAAGCAGTACGAGACCGTCTTCGCCGAGGAGTTCGGCGCGGAGCGCGAAGGTGCCCGCCCCGTCCGGGAGACCCTGCACTCCGCGCGTGCCCCGCACGATGCCGCGCGGCCGCTCGGTGAAGGTCGTCGTTGAGCCGTTGGACCTCAGAATAGATCTTGCCTGGCTCCTGATGATCGCCGAACACAAGACGCCCGGAGACCCCCAGGTCACCGACTGGGGAGCGCTCGTCGCCGCCCTCAGCCGGCACGAGGCGGAGATATTCGGCATGCCCGTGTACGAGACGCCGCACGACAGGGCCGCGGCGCTCCTGCAACTGCTCCTCCATATCCCCGCCCTGGAACGTTCGAACGCGCTCTTCGCCTCCTCCGTCGCGTACGCCTATCTTGTCTCCAGCGGCCTGAAGGTCGTCACCTCCCCCGAGCAGGTGCGCGACCTGGCCCGTCTGGTGAAGGAGGACGGCGCGAGCGTGCACGCGATCGCGGAGCGGCTGAGGCAGTGGAGTCTGTGAACCCGTGGGACCGCCGGGCTCCCGCCGCATCCATCCCGGGCGTCAGGAGGCGTCCGGGCGGCGGGCCGTGCCGAGCACGCAGTACGAGGTGGGCAGGCGCGGCCCCCTCGCGGGCACCAGGAAGTGGCGGTACGCGCCCAGTTCGAAGCCCGCGTCGCGCAGCGCGCCCAGCGTGTCCCGCGAGACGTGGCAGCCGCCGAAGAGCGGGGGCCACACCGTGCGGTCCAGGGCGCGCTGGGTGGCCGCCATCAGGGTGCCCGGGGCCCGGCCGTGCTCGAAGAAGCGCAGTTCGCCGCCGGGCCGCAGGACGCGGCGCAGCTCGCCAAGCGCCCGCTGCACGTCGCGCACGCTGCACAGCACGAGCGAGACGACGACCGCGTCGAACGCCTCGCTCTTGACCGGCAGCGCCTCGGCGGCGCCCGGCACGACGTCGACGGGGACGTCGGCGCGCAGGGCCGCGGCGACCGCCAGCCGCCGCAGCACACGCTCCGGTTCGATCGCCACGACCTCGGAGACCGCGCCCGGGTAGTACGCGAAGTTCAGCCCGTTGCCCGCTCCGACCTCGATCACCCGGCCGGAGAGCCCGGCGAGCAGTTCCCTGCGGTGAACGGAGATCACGGGCTCGGCGGCCACGCTCTGGCGTGCGTAGAAGCGGGCGAAGACGGGGTGGTGCACGGCGTCCCGGGACGCGGGTTTGGCGGAGCGCGGTGACATGGGCCCTCCTCGGCGGGGCGAGCGGATACCGCAATGGTGCCCCGGTGCGGGGCATTCCCCTCCTGCCCACGACGAGGAGTCCCGCGAGTCCCGCGCGGGGGCGAGAGGCGAGTCCCGTACCGGACCATGGGCATGACGGGCGAACCCCACGGGACCGCCCCCACCACGCTGGCAAGCCGCCAGCACGCGCCGCCGCCGCTCGGCCACCCGCGACGCCCAGCGCGCCGCCGCCGACACCGCCAGCGCTTCAGCGCCGCGGCGCCAGGACGTCTGCGGCGCCAGGGCCGCGGCGCCTCAGCGGGCCATCGGCCCCGGTGGCCTGGCGGCTCCGGTGGCCTGGCGGCCCCGGCGGCCTCGGCGCCTCGATGCCCCGGCGGCCTCAGCGCCTCAGCGCCCCGGCGGTCTCAGCATTCCGGCGCCCCGGTATCCGCACCTCACTGGCCTCGGTGCCTCGGTGCCTCGGTGCCTCGGTGCCCCGCTGGCCCCGGCGGCCCGATGCTTCGGTGGCCCTGGTGCCCCCGTATGACCTCGGCCCTCGGCCCAGCGCCTCGCCGTCCCCGTCGCCTCAGCCCCCCGCCACCCCCGCCGCCTCCCTCCGCGTAAAGGAATCCACATCCCACGTGCCCCCCAGCGCCGGACCCAGCCAGTTGCCCGCTGCCGTGCGGAAGGAGGGGCCGGTCAGGGAGCCGGCGCCCTCTGGGATCGCGCCCAGGAGTGGTGCTTCCGCTGCCGAGGGGAGGTCCGCCAGGTTGCAGCGGGAGGCCAGGTCGGGGTGCGTTGGCCAGCTGCCGATGGTGATGCCCAGTTGACGTACGCCTCGCGCGCGTAGGGCCTCCGCCGTCAGGGTTGTCGTGTTCAGCGTGCCGAGGCCCGCCGTCGCGACGACCAGGACCGGCGCGCCGAGGAGCCTCGCCGCGTCGGCGAGCGTGCCGCCCTCGTCGTCGAGGCGGACGAGCAGGCCGCCCGCCCCCTCGATCAGGACCAGGTCGTGCTCGGTGGCCAGCTTCTCCGCGGCGTCGGCCACGTCGTGCGGGCGTACCGGCGCCATCCCGGCCCGCCGCGCAGAGGTGTTCGGCGCCAACGGCTCGGGAAACCGGGCGAGTTCCAGCGTGGTGACGCCGGCGCCCGCCAGCCGCGTCACCTCCTGCGCGTCGCCCGGCTCCCCGGGCGCGACCCCCGTCTGCGCGGGCTTGAGCACGGCCACGCTCCGCCCCGCCGCCACCGCGACAGCGGCCACCGCGGCCGTCGTCACCGTCTTGCCGATCTCCGTGCCCGTCCCGGACACCACGATCACCGTCATGTCAGCCCTCCCTCGCCGCCGCGCACACCGCGCGCGCGATCTGTGCCACGTCGTCGTCGCCCGTGATGAACGGCGGCATCGTGTAGATCAGGTCGCGGAACGGCCGTACCCACACGCCCTCGCGCACCGCCGCCCGCGTCGCCGCCGCCATGTCCACCGGGTGGTCGAGCTGGACGACGCCGATCGCCCCGAGGACGCGGACCTCCCGTACGGAAGGAAGCGCGTCCGCCTCCGCAAGGCCCTCACGCAGACCCGACTCGACGCGCTTGACCTCCGTCTGCCAGTCCTGCGCGAGGAGCAGGTCGATGGAGGCGCCGGCCACCGCGGTGGCCAGCGGATTGCCCATGAACGTCGGCCCGTGCGCGAGGACCGGCACCTCGCCCTGCGAGATGCCGTCCGCGACCCGCGGCGTGCACAGCGTCGCCGCCAAGGTCAGATAGCCGCCGGTCAACGACTTGCCCACGCACATCACATCGGGGGTGACGCCCGCGTGGTCCGCCGCGAACAGCGCGCCCGTGCGGCCGAAGCCCGTCGCGATCTCGTCGAACACCAGGAGCACGTCGTGCGCGTCGCACGCCTCACGCAGCACCCGCAGATAGTCGGGGGAGTGGAACCGCATCCCGCCCGCGCCCTGCACCACCGGCTCCACGATGACGGCGGCCAGTTCACCCGCGTGCCGCTCGATCATTTCGCGCAGGTGATCCGCGTACGTCTCCTCGTAGGCGGTCGGCGGCGCGTCCGCGAACACCTGCTGCGGCAGGACCCCCTGCCACAGCTCGTGCATGCCCCCCTCGGGGTCGCAGACGGCCATCGGCTGCCACGTGTCGCCGTGGTAGCCACCGCGCCACGTCAGCATCCGCCGCTTCTCAGGACGGCCGAGCGAACGCCAGTATTGGAGGCACATCTTCACCGCGACCTCGACCGAGACCGAACCCGAGTCGGTGAGGAAGACGTGTTCGAGGCCCTCGGGGGAGATGTCGACAAGGCGCTTCGCCAGGGTTACGGCGGGCTCGTGCGTGAGGCCGCCGAACATGACATGGCTCATCCGGTCGAGCTGGCCGCGCACCGCTTCGTTCAGCACCGGGTGGTTGTAGCCGTGGATCGCGGACCACCACGAGGACATGCCGTCGATCAACTCGCCCGAACCGCCCGCGAGCCGCAGCCGCACCCCGCTCGCCGACTCGACGACCAGCGGTTCGTCACGTCCCGGCATGGGGCCGTAGGGGTGCCAGACATGGCGACGGTCCAGTTCGAGGAGGTCGCCCGGGGAGAGGTCAGGCATTGGGCGCCAGGTCCGTTCCCGCGCCCCGGCGACGTACCGCCACCAGGTCCGTCCGCGCCTCGTTGGACTCCACCGAGGGCTCGCCCGTCCCGCAGGGCCCGCAGCCGCCCCCCTCGTGCGAGCCGCAGCCCGCCGCGACGGCGTCCGCGTCCACCCGGTGCTCCGGCAGCGTCACCTGGTCCGCGCCCTCGACCTCGAAACCGGCGTCCGCGATCATGTCCAGGTCCGCCTTGCCCGCCTGGCCCTCGCTGGTCAGATAGTCGCCCAGGAAGATCGAGTTGGCGAGGTTCAGGGCGAGCGGCTGCATCGAGCGCAGATGGACCTCGCGGCCGCCCGCGATGCGCACCTCGGCGTCCGGGCAGACGAAGCGGACCATCGCGAGGATGCGCAGGCAGCGCTGCGGCGTGAGGTTCCACTCCTTGGCCAGCGGGGTGCCTTCCATGGGGATCAGGAAGTTCACCGGCACCGAGTCCGGGTCGAGCTCGCGCAGCGAGAAGACCACGTCGACGAGGTCCTCGTCGCTCTCGCCCATGCCCGCGATCAGCCCCGAGCAGGCGGAGAGCCCCGCCGCGTGCGCCTTGCGCACGGTGTCCACACGGTCGGCGTAGGTGTGGGTCTTGGTGATGCCCGCGTACGTCGCCTCGGACGTGTTGAGGTTGTGGTTGTACGCGTCGGCGCCCGCACCCCGCAGCCGCTCCGCCTGGCCGTCCGAGAGCAGGCCGAGGCAGGCGCACACCTCGACGCCCTCGTTCTGGTCCTTGACGGCCGCGATGGTCTGCGCCACCCGGTCCACGTCACGGTCGGTGGGCCCGCGGCCACTGGCGACCAGGCACACTCGCTTGGCGCCGCCCGCGACACCGGCCGCCGCGGCCTGCGAGGCCTCGTCGGGCTTGAGCCAGGTGTACTTGAGGATCTCGGCCTTCGACCCGAGCCGCTGCGAGCAGTACGAGCAGTCCTCGGGGCACAGGCCCGACTTGAGGTTGACCAGATAGTTGAGTTTCACCCGTCGCCCGAACCACTGCCGCCGTACCTTCCCGGCGGCGGCCACTACGTCCAGGAGATCGTCGTCGGAGGTGGCCAGTACGGCCAGCGCCTCTTCGCGGGTCGGCAGTTCGCGCCGAAGCCCCTTGTCCACCAGCGTGTTCAGCAGATCCATGGCGCTGATCCTTACGCACGGCAGGCTCCCCGGCCAAGGAGGATTCGTACAACAGAACCGGTTTGAGGTGTGGGTATTGCCACATCCTGGTCCGGTGGCAGGGCGGATAGGGTCTGTGCAATGTCTACAAACAGGCACCCCGCGACGGGCGCGTCCACCTCGCCCGGCACCACGCCCTCGCCGCGCTTGCCGCGCGCGGCGAACACGCCGTTCGACTGGATCGACGAGCAGGCCGGGCTGCGCGCCGCCGCCGGGCTCGTCCGCACCCTGCGGCCGCGCGCCGCCGACGCGGACGGCCTCCTGGACCTGGCGAGCAACGACTATCTGGGCCTGACCCGGCACCCCGAGATCACCGAGGGCGCCGCCGAGGCGGCCCGGCGGTGGGGCGGCGGAGCCACCGGCTCCCGGCTCGTCACGGGATCCACTCGACTCCACGCCGAGCTGGAGCGCGAACTCGCCGAGTTCTGCGGCTTCGAGGCGGCGCTCGTGCTCTCCTCCGGCTACGCGGCGAACCTCGCGGCGGTCACCGCCCTCGCCCCGCACGGCTCCCTGATCGTCTCCGACGCGGGCAACCACGCCTCCCTCATCGACGGCTGCCGGCTCGCGCGCGCCGCGACCCAGGTGGTGCCGCACGCCGACCCGGAGGCGGTACGCAAGACACTGGACGCCCACGACGGCCCCGCCGTCATGGTCTCCGACTCGGTGTTCTCGGTGGACGGCGACGCCGCGCCGCTGGCCGAACTGGCGGACGTGTGCCGGGCGTTCGGTACGGGGCTGATCATTGACGACGCCCATGGCCTGGGCATCCTCGGCGACGGCGGCCGGGGCGCACCGCACGCCGCTGGCCTGGCGGGATCCGCCGACACGGTGGTCACCCTCACCCTCTCGAAGTCCTTCGGCAGCCAGGGCGGCGCCGTCCTCGGCCCCGCCAAGGTCATCGACCACCTGGTGAACACCGCGCGGACGTTCATCTTCGACACGGGCCTCGCCCCGGCGGCGGCCGGCGCCGCGCTCGCGGCCCTGCGACTGCTGCGCCGCGAGCCCGAACGCGCCGCACGGGCCCGCCATGTCGCCGCGGAGCTGCATCGGCGGCTCACGGCCGAAGGTCTGTCGGCGGTACGTCCCGACGCCGCCGTCGTCTCCGTGCGCGCACCGTCACCGGAGTCGGCCGTGCGCTGGGCCGCCGACTGCCGGGCCGCGGGCCTTGCGGTCGGCTGCTTCCGCCCGCCGTCGGTGCCGGACGGCATCTCACGGCTGCGGCTGACCGCCCGCGCGGACCTCACCGACGCACAGATCGCCGATGCCGTACGAGTGATCAGCCGCACCGCTCCCCGATGAGGTGTCCGGCCCCGAGCGGGGCCGGACCACGGTCACCGGAGGCTGTCGACGAACCTCTCCCAGGGGCCGGGGGAGAAGAGCAGGGCGGGCCCCGCGGTGTTCTTCGAGTCGCGCACGGCCAGCAGGCCGGCCGGTGCGCCGGAGTCGAGCGTGGCTGTCTCGACGCAGTTGTTCATTCCGTTGCTGCGGCTGCTGCGCTGCCACCGCGCACCCTGCAGTGTGATGCTGGAAGGTACGTACCGAGGCATTGCGGTCATGGTGCCTCCTTACGCGCCGTCGCTTAGCCCGGCGATGAATTCCTCTGAGTCCTCGGGTGAGAGCGCTTGTTCCTGAAGGGAGTCGAAGGCCTCCGCATACGCCTGGAGGTCTTCTTTCCGTTCGAGATAGAGGCTACTCGTCAAGTGGTCTAGAACAACCACATCCAGATCAGCAGTGTTCGGAAATGAGAAAATAACGAAAGGCCCGATGAGGCCCACATGCTCTCCGGAGGTGTACGGCAGCACCTGAAGTCGCACCTGGGGCAACAACGCCACCTCCCGTAACCGCGCGAGCTGTCCCGCGAAGACGCGTGGTCCGCCCACCGAACGGCGCAAAACCGCCTCGTCCAGGACCACGCTCAGGCGCAGCGGCGGCTGCGCGCGCAACACGTGCTGCCGGGCCAGGCGCACCTCCACCAACGCGTCGACCTGCTCCTCGGGGAGCCCGCCGAGCGCCGCCCGGGTCACCGCGCGCGCGTACTGCGGGGTCTGCAACAGCCCAGGGACCACGGAGGTCTCCAGCGTGCGCATCCAACTCGCCTGCGCCTCCAGACTGATGAAGTCACGGTAGGCGACGGGCAGCAGGTCACGGTAGGCCTTCCACCAGTGATGACGCCCCGCCGACGCGGTGTCGTCGGTACCGGCCAACGCCACGAGCAGCTCACCGAGATGCGGGTCCTTCACGTCGTAGGCCTCCAGCAGGAGGCGCACGTCCGTGGCCTTCACACCGCTGCGGCCCGTCTCGATCCGGCTCACCTTCGACTGGTGCCAGCCGACCTTGGCGGCGGCCTGGCTGCTGGTGAGTCCCGCGACGCCGCGCAGCGCGCGCAGTTCGGCGCCGAGTCTGCGGCGGCGCACCGCGGGGCCGTTCTGCATGTCCGTCTCCTTCCGGACCGAGCCGTCGGGTCACCCGGCGGCAGAGCGGGGGACAGAGGCGACAGTAGAGGAAGCACAGACCTCGCACCCAAATACGTTCGGTCGTAGCAGAGTTCACCGCTTCGAGCGACAGATATATGCACATCTCGGTGGATCGCCACCCGTGACCGGCAAAGGAGTGGGAGGCTGGCGCGAAGGACCAGTCCGGGGCGTCCTCGAATTCAACCGCTCCGAGTCGGAGACCGACCCCGGTGGGAAAGGGACAGCGTCGCCATGGCAGACCACCAGGAAGCATCCGTCACTCTGCCGAGCGATCCCGCCTCGGTCTCCGCCGCCCGCAGGTACGTGGCGAACGTACTCGCGGAATGGGGACTGCCGGGCGAGGCCGAGATGGGGGAGACGATCAGACTCATCGTCTCCGAGCTCGCCACGAACGCCGTGCAGCATACCCGCGGTCAGTCACCCACCTTCACCGTGGACGTCGAGCTGGACCGGGACGAGCAGCTGCGGATCGGCGTCACCGACAGCCATCCGCGCTATCCGAAGCGGCTGCCGGCGGCCGTCCAGCAGGACAACGGCCGCGGCATGGTCATCATCCGCTGTCTGACCGCCGAGTGCGGCGGCAGGCTCTCGGTCAGCCCCACCGAAGAGGGCGGCAAGACCGTGTGGATCGCCCTGCCCTGGACGGTCCCCGTCCGGCACCGGCCCCGCGACGCCGCGCACTGACCCGCGGGACGCCGCTGGCCCCGGGCCGCTGCCTGGCCCCCGGGGCCCCCGGGCCCCGGGCTCAGCCGGTGTTCGCCGAGCGCCCGAACGCCCCGCGCAGCAGCGCCCGGAAGGAGTCCGCCGCGGCGTTCGACTCGTCGGCGCGGTGCACGACGGAGATGGTCCGCCGCAGCTCACCCGGGTCGAGAAGCCGCATCCCGACCGGCGTCGCGGCGGTCCGCGCCACCATCTCCGGCACCACGGCGACACCGAGCCCGGCGCTCACCAGGGCGCAGACCAAGGCGTAGCCCGGCGTCGCGACCACCACGGCGGGCGTCGCCCCGGCCCGCGCCAGCGCCCGCTCCACGGCCCGCCGCGGCGGATGGTCGGGCGCCATGCTGATCAGTGGCTGTCCGGCCAGCGCGGCCGGCGCCAGCCGTGAGGTGCCGCTCGTGAGGGCGTGCCCCGGCTGGGTCACCAGGACCAACTCCTCCACCAGGACCGGCTCGGCCGACACGGCGGCGGGCAGCGGCACCGGGTCGGCGGGCTCGTAGGTGTGGGTGAGGGCCAGATCGACCTCGCCCGCCGCCACGGCCGCGACGCCGGACGGCGGTTCGTGGTCCGTCACGGTCAACTCCACCTCGGGATGAGCCCTGCGGAAGGCAGTCAGAACGGGCGGCAGCAGGTGAATGCCCGCGGTCTGGAAGGTGCCCACGCGCAGCCGGCCGCCGGAGAGCCCGGCGAGCCGCGCCAGTTCGTGCCGGGCCCGCTCCATCTCGTCGAGCACCCGGCGGGCGTGCCCCGCGAGCAGCTCGCCCGCGCCGGTCAGCCGGGCGCCGCGGTGATGGCGTACGAGAAGGGCGGCGCCCGCCTCCCGCTCCAGCTTGGCCAGTTGCTGGGAGAGGGCGGGCACGGTGTAGCCGAGGCGCTCGGCGGCCCGGGTGATCGAACCGGCCTCGGAGACCGCGACGAGCGCGGCTAGCCGCGTCGGGTCGTACATGGCAACCACCCTCCTGCGGCGCACGCCCGGAGCAGAGCCGAGGGTAAACGTCTGCTTAAGGCAGACCCAGGATATTGCACATACCCGCTGAAGGCCCATGCCCGGCAGGCTGGGCGGCATGGACGCACAACTGGTCGCCTTCACCGGGGTCGCCGCGGGCATGGTCGCCATGCCGGGCGCCGACTTCACCGTCGTCGTACGCAACGCCCTCGCCTCCCGGCGGGCCGGAGTCGCCTGCGCGCTCGGTGTCGCCGCCGGGCTCCTGGTGCACACGGCGCTGGCGGTCGCGGGGGTCGCGGCGGTGCTCGCGGCCGTCCCCACGCTCTTCGAGGTGCTGCAACTCGCCGGCGGCGTCTACGTGCTGTACCTCGCCTGGCGCGCGCTGCGGTCGGCGGCGCGCGCACGCGCCACGGAGGACGACGAGCCGGTGGTACGGGGCGGCGGCCTGCGCGAGGGGTTCCTCACCAACGCCCTGAACCCGAAGGCGTCCATCACGTTCCTCAGCGTGCTGCCGCAGTTCGTGCCCGACGGCAGCCCCGCGATGCCGAGGACCCTGCTGCTCGCGGCCATCGTCGTGACGCTGGCCCTGCTGTGGTTCCCGGTCGTGGCGCTCCTGGTGGACCGGCTCGGCAAGTGGCTGCGCGGACTGCGCGCCGCCCGCGCCGTCGAGGCCGTCACCGGCACCGCTCTCGGCGCGCTGGGCCTGGTGCTTCTCCTCGAACCGCTCCGCGCGTGAAGACCACGGTCTTCTGAGGCGAGGGCGTGGGAGGCTTGGCCGTCTCGGCCGGGGGCGTCTCGTCGTCCCGCAGCCCCGCACGCCGCACCAGACGCGGCAGTACGCCCCACAGCCCGGCGCACACCACGAACGTCCCGACGCCCGCGGCCACGCCCTCGGCACGCCCGGCCGTCACATCCACGACGAGCAGCACGGCCCCGGAGAGGGCGAGCACCAGTACGCACAGACCGATGGCGGCGAGGCGGGAGGAGACCCGCACGATCAGCGGCTTGGCGCGCTGTTGGAACAGTGATCTGTGCAGCGCGGCCGGCGCCGTGAACAGAGCGGCCGCGGCCACCGCGAGCAGCAGCGTCGTCACATAGGTCGCGCGCTGCATGGCGTCGAGCGAGGGGAACCGCGCCGTGAACGCGAGGCTCAGCAGAAAGGCGAAGAGGATCTGGACGCCGGTCTGGGTGACCCTCAACTCCTGGAGAAGCTCCGCGAAGTTGCGGTCGGCGCGCTCCAGCGGCGTCTCATTGCGTGCGGTGCAGGAATAGTTGTCCGACATTCGGTACGGGTATCCGCGCCGGCGCGGACCAAGCACCCCGGGGGTGCTCGGTCCGCGTCCGGCCGGACACCGCGGGCGGGTCAGCGGACCCGGCCGTACCAGACGCTGTTGGTCCAGATCTTCTCCAGGCGCACTACGGTCCCCCTCTTGGGCGCGTGCCAGATACGGCCCTTACCCGCGTAAATACCGACGTGGTAGACGTTGCGGCCCGAGTGGAAGAACACGAGGTCGCCGCGGGTCCGCTGGGACTTGGTGATGTGCCGCGTCTTGTTGTACTGCGCGGCGGCGGTGCGGGGCAGCTTCTTGCCCGTGCGCTTGAACGAGTACAGCGTCAGGCCCGAGCAGTCGAACCGGTTGGGTCCCACCGCTCCATAGCTGTACGGCGAGCCCTTCTTGGACGCCGCGATCTTGAGCGCCTTCGTTCCGTGGGTCGCTGCCTCGGCCTCCGACGTGAGCCCGGGGGCCACGAGGGTGCCGCCTACGACGGCGAGCGTGAGAGCCGATGCGGCCCCCGTTCTGCTGAGGAGCGACGGAACGTGATTCAGCGCGGTCATGCGTAACCCTTCGTCAGCCGCCTGTGAAAGATGACCTGTCGGGTTCGGGCAGGCGAAGATGCCCGGCCGCGTCGTGCTCTGCGGCTTCACCCCAAGGGCGTCGTCCGGACTTCCCGGACGGGCCCGTCTTGCTCGGGTCCTCCACTCCTGCCGATGCACCGATGTCGACCGGTCATCCGGGTGGCGGCAGGACTCGGCGTCCGCCCGGATCGCCCCGCCGCTGTGGCGGGGGCTTGTCGTCGGAAGGGATCTTGACCCGAAAAGGGTTCGAAAACCGAGCCGAAACCGTCTTTTGTGAGGCTCCTCACGACTGACCCGTTCGGGTGGACACTGCCGAAATGGGCTCGCGGCCCCTGGGTCCGACGACGGCTCCACCAGCATTGGAATGTGTCATTCCGCCCGCTCTGTGCGCGCTCTGTGCAACTTGCGGCCGCGCGCGAATGGACGCGCATATACCCCAACTGGGGTAGCCCATCTGGTCCACTGCGAGGCGGTCCCGGACGGCGCGAGGAGCGGAACGCCACATTCAGTGGCCCGGCGGGGGCGGTACGCCGACCCGTCGGGCCCGCCGCTCGCCGTCGAGTACGCGCAGCGCCTGGGCGAGCGTGGCGGCGTGCACCTCGCTCTCGCCCCGCTGGTGCATGAGCGTCAGCGCGTCCCGCAGGGCCGTCGCCCGGCCGACGAGCGCCTGGGCGGCGCGCAGCCCGCCGTACGTGTGTTCGGCGCGGGCGGGGTTGATCCGGCCGAGCAGATCGACGACTTCGAGGTAACGGTCGATCAGCTCGGCCTCGGCTCGGGTCAGTGCGGGCAGCGGCGGCAGGTCGGGCGGCAGCATCGGCGGCTCACCGCGCTTCGCGCTCGGCGAGCGAGGTCTTGCGGCTCGGGACGATCCGGTCCACGAGCCCGTACTCCAGCGCGGCCGCGGCGTCGAGGATCTTGTCCCGCTCGATGTCCGCGGAGACGCGCTCCGAGCTCTGTCCCGTGTGCCGTGCGAGGAGTTCTTCGAGGAGCCGCCGGGTGCGCAGCATCTCGTCGGCCTGGATCGCCACATCGCCGGCCTGGCCCTGGAACGGCTCGGAGGCCGAGGGCTGACGGACCAGCACCCGTGCCCCGGGCAGCGCCTGCCGCTTGCCGGGCGTGCCCGCCGCCAGCAGAACGGCGGCGGCCGAGACGGCCTGCCCCAGGCACGTCGTCTCCACATCGCAGCTGACGAACCGCATCGTGTCGTAGATGGCGGTCATCGCGCTGAACGAGCCGCCGGGGCAGTTGATGTACAGCGAGATGTCACGGTCCGGCGCCAGGTACTCCAGGTACGTGAACTGCGCCATCACGTCGTTCGCCGAGGTGTCGTCGATGGGGGTGCCGAGGAAGACGATGCGCTCTTCGAGAAGTCGCGAGTACGGATCGAGGGTCCGCGTCCCCGAGCTGGTGCGCTCGGTGAACTCGGGCAGAACGTAACGGGCGGACGGACGGTTCATGGCGCGGCTCTCTCCTTGGGCGGTTTGGCGGAGCGGTCCGGCTGTCCATCAAGAATGTACAGGACGTACGTAACCTTGAGGCGGGAAATCTGCTCAGGGCCTACGCGGCGGCAGCGGCGCGGCCCATAGAAATCACTTCAAGCCCACTCCAAGCCCCCTCCAAGCCCCCTCCAAGCCCGCTCCGAGATCGCTCACGCCCGCAGCCCAGGAACGGCGGCGTCTAAGCTGGAGGACATGGCCTACGAGATTCCGGTGACGCAAGCCCGGGCAGAGCTCGCCGAGCTGATCAACCGCGTCGTCTACGGCGGCGAGCGGGTCGTCGTCACGCGACACGGCAAGCCGCTCGTGGCGCTGGTCTCCGCCGCCGACCTGGAGCGCCTCGAAGAACTCGCCGAGGCACCCGAGGAGCGGACGGTCAGTACGGTCACCTCAATCGGCTCCGCCCCGCCCGCCGGCACGGCTCAGGAGCACCGCCGCTTCGGCATCGCGGCCGAGCACCGGGGGCCTAACGTTACGTAGCCCGGAGCGGTTCCAGTGCCACCTAGCCCCCGGGGGCGGGGTCCGGGGCCACCTAGCCCCGGGGCGGGGCTGAAGGCCACGCAACCCGGAGCGGGGCCGAACGTCACCACGTAGCCCCCGGGCAGGCCCAACGCCACGTAGCTCCGGGCGGGCCCAACGCCACGTAGCTCCGGGCGGGCCCGGTGTCACCTAGCCCCGGGGCGGGTCCAGCGCCACCACGTAGCCCCCGGGCAGGCCCAAACGCCACGTAGCCCGGGGCAGGCGGCGCCGCCTGGCCCCAGGCGACCCCGCGCCGGCTCAGCCCACCGGCGCGGCCTCACGCCGGACCGAGGGCTTTCCCGTGGCGGGCGCGCGTCGTCCGCGGAGCGTGAGCAGCAGGACGGTCGTGAGGCCGAGTAGGGCCCACGCACCGAGGGTCAGCGCGGGCGCCGCGGCCTGCGCGCCGTCGAAGAAGGACACCGAGCGCAGCAGGGAACCCCCGGCGCCCGGCGGCAGCAACTGCCCGAGGAATCCGACCGGTTCCGGCAGCATCCGCGGCGCCGAGGTCACGCCGGAGAAGGGGTTGCCGAGCAGCACCATCAGCAGGGCGCCGACCCCGATGCCGGCCGGGCCGACCAGCGCGCCGAGTCCGGCGACGGTGGCGCTCACCGCGAGCGTGGAGAGCCCCAACACCCCCGCTTCCGCCCACCAGTTGCCCGTGATGATGCCCAGCCAGCTGTGCGCGAGGGCGGCCGCGACGGCGCCGACGAGTACGGCGGCGACGGCCAGCGCGGTCACCGCGTGGATGCCGCGTAGTCCGCGCAGCGTGACGAGCGCGCCCGCGGCGACCCCGGCGATCGCCAGTGGCAGCACACTCGATCCAAGGGCCGAGCCCCGAGGGTCGGCCGTGGGGGCGGGGACCACATCGACGGTCGGCACCGCCGAGCCCTTCGGGGCCTGATCCCGCACCGCCTTCTCCAGGAGCTGCGCGACGACAGGGCTCGCGGCCGTCGCGGTCAGCAGCTTGGGTCCTTGTCGCGTGGCGACGATCGCGCCGTATGCGGAACGCTCCTCGATGGCGGACCGGGCGGCGGCCTCATCGGCGTAGCGATGGATCTCGAACGCGCCCTCGTGCCATGAGAGTTGCTGGGTGATCGGCCCCGCCGCGGCGGCCGGTCCCGCGACGCCGAGCGGCAGGTCGCGCGGCGCGGTACGGGCGGCGGGCCAGGCGAAGGCCCAGAGTGCGAGAGCCACGAGCGCGGGAACCAGGACGGCGACCAAGGCGATACGAGGTGCGGGTGCGGGTGCGGGTGCGGGTGTGGGTGTGGGCGCGGTGACGGGTGGCGTGGACATGGGTTCCTCCCGCGTTGTTACGTCGAATTAAAGAGAAGGATCGTTCGTTTTATCGAACGAGGTCACTGTCCTGCCGGGCGGTTCGCTTGTCAAGAAGGAATGTTCGTTCTACGTTGAGACCATGGCCCGCGTATCCCAGGAACACCTCGACGCCCGCCGTCGGCAGATCCTCGACGGCGCCGCGCTCTGCTTCGCGCGCAACGGCTTTCACGCCACGTCGATGCAGGACGTACTGAAAGAGGTGGGCCTCTCGGCGGGGGCCGTCTACCGCTACTTCACCGGCAAGGAAGAGCTGATCGCCGCGATCGTCTCCGAGGTGCTCGCGGACATCAGAGGCATCTTCGACGCCGCCGCCAGGCAGAGCCCGCCGCCCCCGCCGGACGTCCTCCTTGGCCAGGTCATCGCCGAGGTCCTCGACCTGAGGCCCGGCATGCGGGACGGCGACACCTCGTACTTCCCGCGGCTGATGGTCCAGGTCTGGACGGAGACCCTCCGCGACGAGCGGCTGTCGGCCGTCATGGCCGGCGTCTACGCCGAGGTGCGGGCGGGCTGGGTGAGCGTCGTCGAGGCCTATCAGGAGGCGGGGATGATGCGCGCGGACGTGCCGGCCGACCATGTCGCGCGGACCATGATCGCCGTGGTGCAGGGGTTCGCCGCGCAGTACGCGCTCTTCGACGACGTGCGCGTCGAGGCGCTGCAGGACGGTCTGCGGGCCCTGACGAGTATGGGGCAGCCCAGCTGATGGTCATGGGCCGGTCAACGACTGGTTAACCTCGTTGAAACTCCCCCCAACTACCCTCCCATCCCACGCCACCAGGGGTTTTCGTAACCAGGGTGCGCAAGATCGCGCGCATTCGCTGTGTGTTACATCTATACCCGTCGCGGTGGCCGCGGCAGCCGGACCCGCACGGTTCGGACCAGGGACTGTGAGGTGGGACGCGTGCAACTGACCCCGCACGAGCAGGAGAGACTGCTCATCCATGTGGCCGCGGATGTGGCCGAGAAGCGAAGGGCGCGGGGGCTGCTGCTCAACCACCCCGAGTCGATCGCCCTCATCACCTCCCACATCCTCGAAGGCGCCCGGGACGGCCGCACGGTCGCCGAGCTGATGTCGTCGGGGCGCAAGGTCCTGACCCGGGACGACGTCATGGAGGGCATCCCCGAGATGATCCACGACGTCCAGGTCGAGGCCACCTTCCCGGACGGCACGAAGCTCGTCACCGTCCACGACCCGATCGTCTGACGGGAGTCACGCGCCTCATGCATGCCGCGACGTACGGCACAAGTCAGGGCCTCGTTCCCGGAGAGATCCTCTTCGCGGACGACCCCGTCCCCTTCAACGAGGGCCGCGAGGTCACCCGCCTCACCGTCCTCAACGCCGCCGACCGCCCCGTCCAGGTCGGCTCCCACTACCACTTCGCCGAGGCCAACCCGGGTCTGGACTTCGACCGCGGCGCCGCACACGGGAAGCGGCTCAACATCGCCGCTGGAACCGCCGTGCGCTTCGAGCCCGGGATACCCGTCGACGTCGAACTCGTCCCGCTGGCCGGCAAGCGCATCGTGCCCGGCCTGCGCGGTGAGACCGGAGGTGCCCTCGATGCCTGAGCTGTCCCGTGCCGCGTACACCGATCTGTTCGGCCCCACCACCGGCGACCGGATCCGGCTCGCCGACACCGATCTGCTGATCGAGATCGAGGAGGACCGCGCGGGCGGACCCGGACGCTCCGGCGACGAGTCGGTGTTCGGCGGCGGCAAGGTCATCCGCGAGTCGATGGGCCAGTCCCGCACCACCCGCGCCGAGGGCGCCCCCGACACCGTCATCACCGGCGCGGTGATCATCGACCACTGGGGGATCGTCAAGGCCGACATCGGCATCCGCGACGGCCGCGTCACCGGCATCGGAAAGTCCGGCAACCCCGACACCATGGACGGTGTCCACCCCGACCTCGTCATCGGCCCGGAGACCGAAGTCCTCGCGGGCAACGGCAAGATCCTCACCGCGGGCGGCATCGACACCCACATCCACTTCATCTCGCCGACCATCGTCGACGAGGCGCTCGCCTCCGGCGTCACCACGCTCTTCGGCGGCGGCACGGGCCCCGCCGAGGGCAGCAAGGCGACCACGATCACCCCGGGCGCCTGGCATCTGGCACGGATGTTCGCGGCCATGGAGTCGAGCCCCGTCAACATCGGCTTCCTCGGCAAGGGCAACACCGTCTCCGCCGAGTCGATGCACGCCCAGCTCCGCGCCGGCGCCGTCAGCTTCAAGATCCACGAGGACTGGGGCGCGACGCCCGCCGTCATCGACGCCTGCCTGAACGTCTGCGAGGAGACCGGCGCCCAACTCGCCGTCCACACCGACACATTGAACGAGGCCGGCTTCGTCCAGGCCACCTTCGACGCGGTCGCGGGCCGCACCCTGCACGCCTTCCACGTCGAGGGCGCGGGCGGCGGACACGCCCCCGACATGATCACCGCGGTGTCGCTGCCGAACATGCTGCCGAGCTCCACCAACCCGACCCGGCCGCACACCGTCAACACCGTCGAGGAACACCTCGACATGCTGATGGTCTGCCACCACCTCAACCCGGCCGTCCCTGAGGACCTGGCCTTCGCCGAGTCCCGCATCCGGCCCACCACCATCGGGGCGGAGGACATCCTCCACGACCTCGGCGCCATCTCGATCATGTCCTCGGACTCCCAGGCGATGGGGCGCGTCGGCGAGGTGATCATGCGTACGTGGCAGACCGCGCACGTGATGAAGCGGCGCCGCGGCTTCCTGCCGGGGGACACCCGCGCCGACAACCGACGCGCGCGTCGCTATGTCGCCAAGTACACGATCAACCCGGCCGTCGCGCAGGGCATCGACCACGAGCTCGGCTCGGTCGAGGCCGGCAAGCTCGCCGACCTGGTGCTGTGGGACCCGGCGTTCTTCGGCGTCAAGCCGCAGGTCGTCCTCAAGGGCGGACAGATCGCGTACGCGCAGATGGGCGACGCCAACGCCTCCATCCCCACCCCGCAGCCGGTCCTGCCGCGCCGCATGTACGGAGCGCACGGCAAGGCCCCGGCCCTTAACTCGGTCAACTTCGTGACCCGGTCAGCATTGGACGACGGGCTTCCGGAACGCCTCGGCCTGGACAAGCAGTTCCTGCCCATCCACTCCACCCGCGGCCGCTCCAAGGCGGACATGCGGGAGAACGACGCGCTGCCCCGGGTCGAGGTCGCCCCCGACAGCTTCGCCGTCACCATCGACGGCGAACTGGTCGAGCCGTCACCGGCCGCCGAACTGCCGCTCGCCCAGCGGTACTTCCTCTTCTGACGGCCCCGATCCCCGACGACCACTGGCGACCATCACATGTCACGCGCAGCACTCCTCGTCCTGGCCGACGGCCGCTTCCCCGCCGGCGGGCACGCCCACTCCGGCGGGGCCGAAGCGGCCGTCAAGGCGGGCCGCGTCACCGGAGCCGCGAGCCTGGAGGCCTTCTGCCGGGGGCGGCTCCACACCAGCGGCCTGGTGACGGCCGCCCTCGCGGCGGCCGCCGCCCTCGGCGTCGACCCGGTCGCCCTGGACGAGGCGGCCGACGCCCGCACGCCCTCACCCGCCCTGCGGGCCGCGGCGCGGCGGCTCGGGCGGCAGATGATGCGGGCCGCCCGCGCCACCTGGCCGCACCCCGAACTCGACGCGCTGGCCCGGCGGTTCCCCAAGGGCGCCCATCAGCCGATCGTCCTCGGACTCGCCGCCCGCGCCGCCGGGCTCGGACCCGAGGACGCCGCGTACTGCTCCGCGTACGAAGGTGTCAGCGGCCCGGCGACCGCCACGGTGCGGCTGCTGAGCCTCGACCCCTTCGACGCCACGGCCGTCCTTGCACGGCTCGCCCCCGATCTGGACCGGGTCGCGCTGGACGCGGTCGAGGCGGCGAGACGCGCCGCCGACGAAGGCGTCGACGAGCTGCCCGCGGCGTCCGCCCCGCTTCTGGAGATCGGCGCGGAGGCGCATGCGGCCTGGCCCGTGCGGTTGTTCGCCTCCTAGCGGCGCTCTGCCTTCCGTACCCGATCTGGGGGCTCTGCCCCCAGACCCCCTATCGGCCTGAACGGCCTCGTCCTCAAACGCCGGACGGGCTGAAACCCCCCATATTGGAGCCGTAACCATGCACCTCGACCACTCCCACAACGGGCCCGCCGCCGTCAGCGCCGACGCCGTCCGGCCCGACGGGCGCCGTCGCGCCCTGCGCATCGGGCTCGGCGGGCCCGTCGGTTCCGGCAAGACCGCGACCGTCGCCGCCCTGTGCCACGCCCTGCGCGCGGAGCTCTCCCTCGCCGTCGTCACCAACGACATCTACACCCGCGAGGACGCCGAGTTCCTGCTCCGCGAGGCCGTCCTGCCGCCCGAGCGGATCACCGCCGTGGAGACCGGCGCCTGCCCGCACACCGCGATCCGCGACGACATCTCCGCCAACCTGGAGGCCGTGGAGGACCTGGAGGACGAGGTCGGGCCGCTCGACCTGATCCTCGTCGAGTCCGGCGGCGACAACCTCACCGCCACCTTCTCCAAGGGGCTCGTCGACGCGCAGATCTTCGTCATCGACGTCGCGGGCGGCGACGACATCCCGCGCAAGGGCGGGCCCGGCGTCACCACGGCCGACCTGCTCGTCGTCAACAAGACCGACCTCGCCCCGCACGTCGGCTCCGACCTCGCCCGGATGGCCGCCGACGCCAAGGCGCAGCGCGCGGAACTCCCGGTCGTCTTCCAGTCGTTGCGCTCCGACGAGGGCGTCGGGCCGGTCGCGGCCTGGGTGCGCGAGCAGTACGCGGCGTGGACCGCGTCGGCGTGACGCTCGGCCTCGCCCCACGCGGCCGCACGGAGCCGGGCCGTGGCGCGGGCCTGCGCGCCACCGCCCGCGTCGTGGCGCGCGCCGACGGCCGCGGCGGCACCGCCCTGCCCGTACTCGACGGTGAGGGGCCGCTCGCGCTGCGGCGCACCCGTTCGACCGGCCCGGCGGCGCACGTCACCCTGGTCGGCGCGATGAGCGGGCCCCTGGGCGGCGACCACCTCACCATCGAAGCCACCGCTCGCGAAGGAGCGCGGCTGCGCATCGGCTCCGCCGCGGCCACTCTCGCGCTGCCGGGCCAGACCAAGGAGACGGCGCGCTACGACGTGCGCCTCACCGTGGCGGAGGGCGCCGAGCTGCACTGGCTGCCCGAGCAGTTGATCTCGGTGTGCGAGAGCGATCTGCGCGTCACGACGCGGGCGGAGCTGGCCGCCGGGGCCCGCCTGGTGCTGCGCGAGGAACAGGTGCTCGGCCGCACCGGCGAAGCCTCCGGCCGCCTGACCAGCCGCCTCACCGTGCGCCGCGCGGGCACGGCGCTGCTCGACCAGGAGCTGTCGTGCGGGCCCGGCGCGCCCGGCGGCTGGGACGGTCCCGCCGTCCTCGCGGGACATCGCGCCGTGGGCCAACTCGTCGTCGTACGACCGGAGTTCGAGCAGGGCAAGCCGCGGGCCGCGCCGCTGGGGGAGTGGGCCGCGCTCACTCCTCTGGCCGGGCCCGGCGTCCTGATCACCGCCGTCGCCCCGGACGCCCTGCGGGTGCGCCGCATTCTGGACGAGGCTCTGCGCGACCTGGGCTGAACCACTGGGAAATCGCCTCGGTGCGAGGCCGGGCGATCTCCCGGTAGTCCGCCGTCCGCAGCGCCGGCGGGCGGTCGAGCCGCGCCGCGTCGAAGAAGATCTCCTCGTGCGCCAACAGGGCCGGATCCACCACGCTCCCCGAAAGCCGCTCCGCCCTGCCGTTCTCGTGCGGCCCGCAGCTCGAACCCGTCGGCACTTGGCCGCCTGCTCCAAGGTGTTCCCGCGCAGAGCGCTCACCGCCTGCAGGAACGAACGCCGCGTGTGGCCCCGGGTTCCTCAGCTCAGCGGCATCCGCGGGAACTTCCGGGGCTCCCTGGCGCCCGCCGCGGCGCGCTCGGCCTCCTCCGCCTTCACGACCGCCGCGTACTTGTCGACGTACTCCTGCCCGGAGAGCCCGAGGATCGCGTACATGATCTCGTCGGTGACGGCCCGCAGGACCGCCTTCTCGTTGTCCATGCCGAAGTAGCGGGAGAAATCGAGGGGCTCGCCGAAGCGGATCGTCACGCGCCGGAAGTTCGGCACCTTCTGGCCCGGCGGCTGCGCCTCGAAGGTGCCGATCATCGCGCAGGGGACCACCGGCACCTCCGCCTTGAGCGCCATCGCCGCGACACCGACCTTGCCCTTGTACAGCCGCCCGTCGTGCGAGCGCGTGCCCTCCGGGTAGATGCCGAGCAGCTCGCCCTTGTTGAGCACGCCGAGGCCCTCGCGGATCGCGGCCCGGCCCGCCTCCTTGCCGGAGCGGTCGACGGGGATCTGCCCCGCGCTGCGGAAGAACGCGGCCGTCAGCCGGCCCTTGAGGCCGGGCCCCGTGAAGTACTCGGCCTTCGCGAGGAAGGTGATGCGGCGCTTGATGATCGCGGGCATCAGGAAGTGATCGGAGAACGACAGATGGTTGCCCGCGACGATCGCGGCCCCCGACTCGGGCACATGTTCCAGACCCTCGATCCTGGGGCGGAACATCAGCCGGAGCAGTGGGCCGAGGATCACGTACTTGAGCAGTAGATAGAACATGGCGGCCGCCTTCCCTGATCCAGGTGCGGACGCACAGTAGCCAATCGGCGACGCGGACGCGAGAGCCCGTTCGGGCCCTTACGCGCCGCCGTGCGGGCGACCCACCGGTGAGGCGGCTCGACGCGCGGCACGGACGGGGGGTCCGCTGGCTTCCTCCGAGCGTCCCCGACGCCACGGACCGACGCCACAGAACGTCACCGTCACCCCTTACGGAGGTTTCGCATGCGCCCGTTCACCGTCGCTGCCGCCGCCCTGATCGCCCTCGGCGCCACCGTCCCCGCCCACGCGGCGGACGACGCCCACACCCCACGGCACCCCGGGCTCTTCCTCACCGTCTCGGGCGCCGAGAACTCCTGGATGCGCGGTGTGCTGCTGCGCTGCGAGCCCGCGCCCTCGGGGCACCACCCGCACGCCGCCAAGGCCTGCGCGGCCATCGCCGGCGCCAAGGGCAACTTCGACCATCTCGCCGACGACCCGCACGTGTGCACCAAGGAGTACGACCCGGTCACCGTGACCGCGACCGGGTCCCACCAGAACCGGTCGATCAGCTGGCACAAGACGTACCCCAACGCCTGCACGCTGGACTCGGACACCGGCCACGTCTTCCGCTTCTGAGACCGGAGCCCGCCCGGGCAGACCTGGCCTGTCGCGCGCCGCGGCGTTCACGTGGCGCGCGACAGCACCATCCCGAGCGTGATCAGTCCGAGCACGACCCAGCCGAACCACAGCCAGCCGTTGCTCCCGAGCCCCACCGAGTAGGCCGTCACCATGACCAGGCCTCCGATGGTGAACCCACCCATGGTCTTCGTGGAACCGGGCATCGCTCAGCCTCCTCCCGGCAGCCTCCGGCGCCTGCGCGTCGAGACCGCGGTCCGAAGACCATCGTCACCCCGCGAGGCCCTTCGGCGCTAGCGTCCGCGTGCGGCCAGTGAGGCCAGATAGGCGTTGTACGCCGCCAGCTCCTTGTCACCGTCACGGTCCGCGGCGCGGTCCTTGCGCCGGGACTCGCGGTCCTCGGAGCGCCGCCACTGGAAGAGCAGCGCCACCAGGACCACCACGGAGGGGATCTCGCTGAACGCCCAGGCGATGCCGCCCGCCGCCTCCTGGTCGGCCAGCGCGTCGATGCCCAGCGAGGCCGGCGGATGCATGTACGTGCCGATCATCGGCTCGGTCCCCATCATCAGCGCGATGCCGAAGAACGCGTGGAACGGCATGCCCGCGAACAGCTCCAGCATCCGCATCACATAGCCGGGGCGGTGCGGCCCGGGGTCGACGCCCATGATCGGCCAGAAGAAGACCAGGCCGACGGCGAGGAAGTGCACCATCATCCCGATGTGGCCCGCCTTGGAGCCCATCAGGGTGTCGAAGATCGGCGTGAAGTAGAGCGCGTACAGACTCGCGATGAACAGCGGGATCGTGAACGCGGGGTGCGTGACGATCCGCATGTACCGGCTGTGCAGCAGCCACAGCAGCCACTCACGGGGCCCCTTGTGGCCGCGCGCCGCGACCGGCAGCCCCCGCAGCGCCAACGTGATCGGCGCGCCGAGGAGCAGCAGGATCGGCGACAGCATGCTGATCACCATGTGCTGCACCATGTGCACGCTGAACATGACCATGCCGTAGTCGTTGAGCTTGGTGCACATCACGAGCAGGACGGTCAGGATGCCCAGCACGAAGGAGATCGTGCGGCCCACCGGCCACTTGTCACCGCGCCGCACGAGCCGCGCCACGCCCCACCCGTACAGGGCGAGGGCCACCAGGCAGCCGATGAGGAAGAAGGGGTCGGCCGAGAGTTCCAGGCCTCGCCCCAGCGTGAACGGCGGCAGATCCATGTTCATGCCGTGCCCGCTGTGATCCATCCAGTGGCTCCTGATTCGTGCGGATTGTGCGACGTGTGTCGGCACCAGAGTAGAACCGCCCCCGGCCGCTGACGCGACCGGGGGCGGATAGTTCAATCGGCTCCGGCGTCAGAGCACGCACTCCGCCTCGGCGTACCGCTCGTCCGGCACGGTCTTCAGCGTCTCGACGGCATCGGCGAGCGG
The DNA here is from genome assembly GCF_053589195.1 of Streptomyces sp. NPDC003379. Lineage (NCBI taxonomy): Bacteria > Bacillati > Actinomycetota > Actinomycetes > Kitasatosporales > Streptomycetaceae > Streptomyces > Streptomyces sp. NPDC003379. The sequence goes on from NZ_JBSFRK010000019.1 coordinate 128,087, forward strand.
CACCATCGTGATGTCCGTGCCGCGCAGCGCCGTCATCCTGCCGAACTCGCCGCGGTGCACGGCCTCCACGGCGTGCCAGCCGAAGCGGGTCGCGAGGACGCGGTCGTACGCGGTCGGGGTGCCGCCGCGCTGGACGTGGCCGAGGATGACAGGGCGCGCCTCCTTGCCGAGGCGCTGCTCCAGTTCGAGGGAGAGCTGCCGGGCGATGCCGGCGAACCGCTCGTGGCCGTAGACGTCCTTGCCGCCCTCGTCGAACTCCATGGAGCCCGCGCGCGGCTTGGCGCCCTCGGCGGCCACGACGATCGCGAACTTCTTGCCCGCCGAGAAGCGCTCACCGACCTTCGCGGCCAGCTCCTCGATGTCGAAGGGGCGCTCGGGGACGACGATGGCGTGCGCGCCCGCCGCCATCCCGGAGTGCAGGGCGATCCAGCCGGTGTGCCGGCCCATGACCTCCACGATGAGCACGCGCTGGTGCGACTCGGCGGTGGTCTTCAGCCGGTCGAGCGCCTCCGTCGCGACGCCCACCGCGGTGTCGAAGCCGAAGGTGACGTCGGTGACGGCGATGTCGTTGTCGATCGTCTTGGGCACGCCCACGATCGGCAGGCCCGCGTCCGAGAGCAGCCGGGCCGCCTTCAGCGTGCCCTCGCCGCCGATCGGGATGATCGCGTCGAGGCCGAGGTCCGCGACGTGGCCCTTGGCGCGCTCCACGCCGTCCCGCAGATGGGCGGGCTGCACGCGCGAGGAGCCGAGGATCGTGCCGCCGCGGGCGAGGATGCCGCCCACCGCGTCGAGGTCGAGCTTGCGGTAGTCGCATTCCAGGAGGCCTTTCCAGCCGTCGTGGAAGCCGATGACCTCGTCGCCGTGGTCCGCCACCGCGCGGTGCACGACGGAGCGGATGACGGCGTTCAGGCCGGGGCAGTCGCCGCCGGAGGTCAGGACACCAATGCGCATAGCCCGGAATACCTTTGCAACGTGGGCCGAATGGCCGGACCACGTCGTCCGGCTGGATCCCCGCCACCCTATAGGCGCCGGGGGGCGGGGCCGCATCCGGCGTCCGAGGGCTGGACGCCCCCGCTCACATGTGCGGGCGGGGCGTCAGGCGGGCTGCTGCGCGGCGTTGATGCGCTCGTTGCGCAGCGCCTCGTACCAGCGGTCGTCCGTCGGCGGCAGCGCGTTCACATCGAGGGCCAGCTTGAGCAGCAGGTCCGCGATCAGCGGGTTGCGGGCGAGGACGGGGCCGTGCATGTACGTGCCGAAGACCGTGCCGTTGTACGCGCCCTCGGTGCCGTCGCCCGTGCCGTTGCCCCGGCCGAGCTGGACGCGGGCGAGCGGCCGCGCGGACGGGCCGACGTGGGTGACGCCCTGGTGGTTCTCGAAGCCGGTCAGCGGGGGCAGACCCAGCTGCGGGTCCAGGTCGGCGAGGACGTCACCGACGCACCGCTCGCCCTCGCCGCGCGTGGAGACCACGTCGAGCAGGCCGAGGCCCGGCTCGCGCTGACCGAGGTCGTTGATGAACTCGTTGCCGAGGATCTGGTAGCCGGCGCAGACCGAGAAGACGATCGCGCCGTTGCCCACGGCACGCTGCAGGCCGCCGTCGCGGCGCAGCCGCTCGGCCGCGAGGCGCTGCGGGCGGTCCTCGCCGCCGCCGATCAGATAGATGTCGCCGGAGGTCGGGATCGGCTGATCGCTGCGCACGTCGTAACGCTCGACCTGGAGGCCGCGCTGGCGGGCGCGGCGCTCCACGACCAGGGCGTTGCCCTGGTCTCCATACGTGCTGAGCAGGTCGGGGTAGACCCACACCAGCCGCAGGCTGTTGTCGCTCATGCTCATGTGTCCCTACGAAGGTCTGGAAGGGCCGGTGGGGTCAGTTGCCGACGCGGCGGCGCAGGTCCTGGAACGCGGTGTAGTTCGCGATCGTCTCGATGCGTCCCGGCGGGGCCAGCTGCGCCGCCTCGTCGACGCTCTCGCAGACGCGGAAGTCCAGGCCCGCGACCTCCAGGCGCACGGCCAGGTCCAGCTTGCGGTCGCCGAGCACGAAGATCGGGTGACCGGCGAGCCGGGTGTAGTCGACGTCCCAGAGCCAGGAGGTGTCCGTGCCGTCCGCGCCGCGGGCGTTGACGGAGAGGATCACCGGGGTCGGCGGCGGGTCGATCAGCGAAAACGTCTCGAGCCAGCCCGCGGGGTTCTTCGCGAGGAGCAACCGCAGGTCGCGGCCCTGGAACTGCACGACGTCATAGCGCCCGGCGACCGCCTGCACCTGGTACATGCGCTCCAGGGCGACCTGCGGCGGCACTCCGAAGACGGCGGCGACGGCCGCCGACGAGGTGGCGTTGGCCTTGTTCGCCCGGCCCGGCAGCTGGAGGTGGATCGGCCAGGCCGAGCCGTGCGGGTCCAGGACGTGGTCGCCGGAGAGCACCCAGCTGGGCGCGGGGCGGCGGAAGCCGCACTCGCCGCAGAACCAGTCGTCCCCGGGGCGCTGCATGACGCCACCGCAGGACGGGCACGACCAGGCGTCGTCCTTCCACTCCTGGCCGGCCGCCACCCACACCACGTTCGGAGAGGAGGAGGCGGCCCAGACGACCAGCGGGTCGTCCGCGTTGGCGATGACGACGGCCTTCGTACCCGCCAGGCCCTCGCGCCACTTCTCGGCGAGCATGCGGGTCTCGGCGGCGCGGTCCAGCTGGTCGCGCGAGAGGTTGAGCAGCGCGATCGCCTTGGGGTCCACGTCACGGGCGACGCCCGAGAGGTACTTCTCGTCGACCTCGATCACGCCGTACTTGGCGTCGGAGCCGCCGGCGAGCGCCGAGGTGATTCCGGCGGGCATGTTCGCACCGAGTGCGTTGGAGACCACCGGGCCGCTGGCCCGCAGGGCCTCCGCGATCAGACGCGTGGTCGTCGTCTTGCCGTTGGTGGCCGACACGAGGACCACGTCCAGGTGTGTGGCGAGCCGCCCGAGCAGCTCCGGGTCGAGCCTGAGCGCGACCTTGCCGCCGATCACCGATCCGCTGCCGCGGCCAGCCGCCCGCGACACCGCCGCGGCCGCCTTGCCCGCCGTCACGGCCAGCTTGGCCCGCGGCGACAGCGGGTCCGTGTTGCCTGACATCTGTCGAGATCCTCCTTGCGTACGGCGCCGCGCCTGCCCCCGGCATCGTTTCTCTGCTCAGCCTATCGAGATCCGCTGACAAGCCCGAACCACGGCACCACCTCGGTGCCGCTCCACCGCATGGACCGTACTCTTGCCGCCATGCGACACGGCTCGATCCCGGGCGCCTCGGGGCGCGTACGACCTCTGACCCTGCTCGGTGACCCCGTGCTGCACACGGCCTGTGAGGAGGTGACCGACTTCGGTCCCGAACTGGCGCGGCTCGTCGAGGACATGTTCGCGACGATGTACGCGGCGCAGGGCGTGGGCCTGGCCGCGAATCAGATCGGTGTCGCCCAGCGGGTGTTCGTCTACGACTGCCCTGACGACGAGGACGTCCGCCACCTCGGACACGTGGTCAACCCCCGGCTCGTGGAGGCGGACGGCGTGACCGTGCGCGGGCCCGAGGGCTGTCTGTCGCTGCCGGGCCTCGAAGCGGGCACGCCACGCTTCGACCATGCCGTGGTCGAAGGGGTCGACCTGCGCGGGAAGCCGGTACGGGTGCACGGAACGGGCTGGTTCGCGCGCTGCCTGCAGCACGAGTGCGACCACCTGGAGGGCGGCGTCTACACCGACCGGGTCACCGGCTGGCGGCGCCGCAGGGTGCTGCGGGCCGCCGCCAGGGCCTCCTGGACAGCTTGAGGGCACCCGAGGTCAGAAGCCCGGACCGCCGACGCGGTTGCCCGCGGCGGCCAGGCGCCCCCAGAGCAGATCCGCCAGGCTGCGGACCAACTGCTCGCGGGAGCAGGGCCGTTCGCCGAGCCACCAGTCGCCGGCCGCGTGCATCATGCCGACGATGCCGTGGCCCCACACGCGGGCGAGCTGGGCGCTGTCCGGTCCGAGGTCGACGCGCTCCTCGATGACCTCCGCCAGCTCCTCGCCGAGGCGGCGCAGCAGGGGGGCGGAGTGCAGACCGACGTCGAAGCCCTGCTCTCCGGGGGACGGTGCCTCGGAGGGGTGCATCAGGAACCGGTAGACCTGCGGACGTGACTCGATCGCGGTGAGGTAGGTGTCGAGCGTCGCCTCGACCCGCTCCCTGCGCTCGGCCGGGGCGTCCAGGGCGGCGCGCAGGGCTTCGAGGAGCGCGTCCGTGTGCCGCTTGGCGAGCGCGGCGTAGAGTCCGCCCTTGTCGCCGAAGTGGCGGTAGAGGATCGGCTTGGTGATGCCGGCCTCGGCGGCGATGGCGTTCATGGAGGCGCCGGGGCCGTCGCGGAGCACCACCCGGTCCGCGGCCTCGAGCAGCTCGCGCCGCCGTCGTCGATGGTCCGCGGATCTCTGCTGTTCGGTGCGTTGCGTGGTCTCCATAAGCGTTCTCTCCCCGCCCGTGCGATTGCGTGACGCACGCGCAACGTAACACTCGGCGTGCGAGGGGCATCGAACGGGCTGCCGGGAGTTGACACGGACTACTCGCCGGTAACACACTTCTGTTACCGCTAGTAACGCCTTAGTTGTCGCAGGTTCTGGAGGGGTCATGGCCGAGTTCACCATGGAGCTCAACGACGAACAGAAGGAGGTCCGGGACTGGCTCCACGGGTTCGCCGCTGACGTGATCCGTCCCGCGGCCGCGGAGTGGGACGAGCGTGAGGAGACCCCCTGGCCCATCATCCAGGAAGCGGCGAAGCTCGGGATCTACTCCCTCGACTTCTACGCCCAGCAGTTCTTCGACCCCACGGGCCTCGGCATTCCGATGGCCACGGAGGAGATCTTCTGGGGTGACGCGGGCATCGGCCTGTCCATCATGGGCACGGGCCTGGCCGCCGTCGGCGTGCTCGCCAACGGCACCGAGGAGCAGATCGGCACCTGGATCCCGCAGATGTACGGCGACGTGAACGACGTCAAGGTCGCCGCCTTCTGCTCCTCCGAGCCCGACGCCGGATCCGATGTGGCCGCGATGCGCACCCGTGCCGTCCACGACGAGGCGAAGGACGAGTGGGTCCTCAACGGCACCAAGACCTGGGCGACCAACGGCGGCATAGCCAACGTCCACGTCGTCGTCGCCGTCGTCGACCCCGAGCTGGGCTCGAAGGGGCACGCCTCCTTCATCGTCCCGCCGAACACGCCGGGCCTGTCCCAGGGGCAGAAGTTCAAGAAGCACGGCATCCGCGCCTCGCACACCGCCGAGGTCGTCCTGGAAGACGTACGTGTCCCGGGTCACTGCCTCCTGGGCGGCAAGGGCAAGCTGGACGAGCGCCTCGCCCGCGCGCGGGAGCGCGCCAAGTCCGGCGGCGAGCGTGTGAAGAACGCCGCGATGGCCACCTTCGAGGCGTCCCGCCCGGCTGTCGGCGCGATGGCGGTGGGCACGGCCCGTGCCGCGTACGAAGAGGCCCTGGAGTACGCCAAGACGCGCACGCAGTTCGGCCGTCCGATCATCGACAACCAGGGCGTCGCCTTCCAGCTCGCCGACATGCGCACCCAGATCGACGCGGCCCGCCTCCTGGTGTGGCGCGCCTCGTGGATGGCGAGCACCGGCAAGAAGTTCGAGTCGGCCGAGGGCTCCATGTCCAAGCTCTACGCGAGCGAGGTCGCCAAGAAGGTCACCGCGCAGGCCGTGCAGATCCTCGGCGGCAACGGCTTCACCCGCGAGTATCCGGTGGAGCGGATGCACCGCGATGCCGCGATCTACACGATCTTCGAGGGTACGAGCGAGATCCAGCGCCTGGTCATCGCGAGGACGCTGTCGGGGATGTCGATCCGCTAGGGCCTACGGCTGGTACACGTACGGAGTGGTCGTGCACAGCGTCGCGAAGCCGAGCCGGTCCAGGATGGGGCGGCTGTCGTCGGAGGCGTCGACCTGCAGATAGCGGTAGCCGCGCTCGGCGGCGATGCGGGCGCGGTGGGCCACCGTCGCGCGGTAGACGCCCTTGCCGCGCCAGTCGGGGGCGGTGCCGCCGCCCCAGAGCCCGGCGAAGTCGGTGCCCGGGCGGAACTCCATCCGGGCACCACAGACGGGCCGCTCGCCTGCCATGGCGACGACCGCGACGATCTCGTCCGGCGCCTCGGTCAGCTGGGCGAGCACCCGCTTGGCGAGCTGCTCGCTCAGCGCGGCGTCGGCTTCCCCGAACGCCGCGAGGTGCGCCTCGGCCATGAGCTCGACGCCCGCCGCGTCCGTCACCGGGACCAGCCGGATGCCCTCGGGCAACTCAGGGCCCGCGGGCAGCTCTTCGACCTCGGCGACCATCACGGTCTCCAGGGGGTCGGCCACGAAGCCGGCGGCGAGGAGCCGCTCGGGCAGGTCGGCGGGGTGGTCGTAGGAGTGCAGCTTCCACTCGAACTCGCGTCCGGCGGCGGTGTAGTGGCGCACCTGCTCCGCGATCACGGCGTCCGCCGTCGTCGCGTCGGTGTCCGCCCACAGGACGCCGTTCCAGTCGTGCTCCGAGCCGGTCTGACGGACGACTCCACCGACCCGCTCGACCCGCGCGCCCGGACTCTCGCTCCGCGCGTCGCGCCTGATCTGCCGGTCGTACGCGGCCAGTACCGCTGCGTGATCCATTCGGTCACTTCAGCAGGGGCGGGGAAGGGCCGGCAAGCGAATATCGGCGATCGCCGATGGCCGGGGAGTGAGGGGTCAGGAGTGCCAGCGGCAGCGGAGGGCCGCGGTGATGAAGCCGGGACCGAAGGCCACGGCGACACCGTTCGCCCCGTCGGCCGGCGCATCCGCGTGCGTGCGTTCGAGGACGCGGAAGACGCTGACACCTCCCATGTTGCCCTCTTCCGTCAGGGTGTCCACGGAGTGGCGGGCGCCGCTCGGACCGAGGCCGAGAGCGTCGGCCGTGCCGGTGATGATGCGCAGACTGCCCGGGTGGATGACCGCGAAGTCGGTGGTGTGGTCTCCCAGCCAGTCCGTCAGGGGAGTGAGTGCGGAGACGGCCGTGTGAGGAGCCTGCTTGGTAGAGTCGAAGTGCATCCCGTGGGGGTCGAGCCGCCCGCGGTAACTGTCGAGGCTGTCCGGAAGGGCGTACTCGAAGGAGTCCTCGACCACCAGCCCCGGGCCCGACGGAGCGCTGGTGACCACCGTCGCGGCGGCGGCGTCCGCGAACAAGGCCTTGTAGATCATCGATTCGATCGTGTCGGCGATGTGGTTGTAAGAGGTCGAGAGCACCTCGGCCGCGACGACCAGCACTCTGCTGCCGGGCCGCGCGGTGACCAGGTCCGTGGCACGGATCAGGGCCTGGACGCCGCCCGCGCAGGCCACCGTCGTCAGAGCCACCCGGCGCACCGTCGGGCGCAGGCCGAGGCGGTCGATGAGATGGACGTCGAGGTTGGGCACGGCCCATCCGGTGGCATGGGAGGTGACGATCGCGTCGACGTCCTGCGGCGCCAGCCCGGCCGCCCGCAGGGCCTCGACGGCGGCCTGCTCCGACATGTCGACGGCGTCGTCGAACGCGGCCTGCGTCCGCTCCCGGACATCGGCCGTACCGGAGACCGTGGGGGAGACGAGGGGACGTGTGAAGTGGCGTGAACTCACACCGCAGTTGTTGACGACGCGGAGGATCGCGTTGAGTCGGGGATGGTCGCGGTGGTGTGTACGTATGTCTTCGGCGATCTCATCCGTGGTCACCTTGTGGGCACCGAGGACAGTTCTGGGGACGGACACAAAGGCTGGCATGAGGCACTCCCACGGTACTGATCGGGGCGGGGGGTGCCGATAACGTACTTGACGGTGCGGTCGGTGTCCCCTATGCGTGGGAGCGGAGCCTCGGGTCCCTACACGGCTCGCAGCATGGGTGCGCGTGCATGCCTGCGCTCCGTGCCGGCGTGGTAGATGAGGATGAACAGACGCGAGCCGGGAGCGGTCATGGGCTGTGCCGCACAGATCGAGACCCAGCCGAGGCCGTGGACGGCGTGCCGCAGGGGGCGCTCATGACCGTCGGGGTGTATCAGGGCGCCGTCGACGTCGTAGAGGTGGGCGAGCTCGGGGTCCGCGAGCACCTCCTTCTCGATGCCGCGCAGAATCTCGTCGTCGGGGCGGGCCACCAGGGCGGCGCGAAGCTGCGGCAGCACCATCGGGAGCCATGAGGTGCGCCAGTCGGTCAGCCGCTCGCGGCCGTCCTGGTCCAGGAGCATCCACCGCATGGTGTTGGTCGGCACTTTCCGGTCGGGGAACATCGCCTCGAACGCCTCGTTGTGGGCGAGGAGTTCCCAGGACGCGTCAGTGACGTATGCCATATGCGTGATGCTGTCGACCGCCTCCTGCCAGACGCCGGGTATCTCCTTGCCCGACGAGGGGTGGAGCGGACCCGGCGGGTCCTGCAGCAGCGCGTACCGGCACAGCGACACCCACTCCTGCTCATTGAGCCCGAAGAGCCGCGCGACATCCCGCAGCAGCGAGGTCGGCGGATTGGGGTAATGGCCGGACTCCAGACGGTGATACGTCCCGAACGTTCGGTGCAGCAACTGGTCGACCTGGTGCTGCGACAGGCCGGGAGCCCGCCGCCCCTGGCCGCTCGGCCGGGAGAAGCCATGCGATTCGGGGGCAATGAGGGCGCGTCGTTCGCGGAGCAGAGCGCGGAGCGCCGTCTTGTTCATGGTGGGTAATCCCTCTTGGTACACGCCGAGTTGGAGCGTGATCAGTCTAAATATTCACAACTTCTTTGGTAGTAAACATTGCCCGAAGAAAACGATCAGACGCTGCGGCATCATGGTGTGCGCGACCTCGTCGACCTGCAGGTTTGATCGTCGGCGAGTGCGTGGGCACAACTGTGGGGCATCTTGTCCGGGGCGTTCGAGAATGGCTGAAATTCCCCGGCATTGGGTACCTCCTAGGCCCAACGGGCCGATGCGGGAAGCGTGTGGGACGGTTGTTCGTATTCTGATCCGTGTGGTCGGAAACGGGGCAGCGCGGAGCCGCATGGAGCTTCTTCCCGGACCGGTCTCGGGGGTCCACCGGCTGCGGCCGGTGCCGTCACTCGCCATTACGTAGCGGCCACGGTACCGGCCGCCCGTGGTTGTCCCCGGGCGCGTCACGCGGCAGCGATCCGCTCCTCCGCCCGCGCCAGGATCTCCGTGACCCGCAGCCCGAACCGGACGTCGCACGGGTGGGCCGTGCCGGTGCGCGCGGCCGTCACCAGTTCGTCGACCGCGGTCCCGAACGCCCCGTCGGCGCCCTCCCACGTGGGCAGCACCGCGATGCCGTTCTCGCCGCGCAGCTCCACCGCGAAGCCCGCGCACTTCACCGGCGCCGTCAGGCTGAGCGCCGCCGTGCTGGACGCGCCGCCGGTGTGCCGCAGGATCAGATGGGCCGTGTCCCCGGGGCCGCGCGCCGCCGTCACGTCGCTCACGTCGCCGAGGACCGGCAGCAGCATCGACAGGGCGTGCGGGCCCACATCCCACAGGCCACCGCGGCTCGCACGCCACGGCGAGGAGAACGCGCCACACCCGTCCGGGGTGTAGAACGAGCCGTACCAGTCGGCGCGGCCCGTGAACCAGCCGCCTAGGGCGGCCTGTTCGGAGAGCCACGCGGAGCTGACGGCGGCGAAGCGCAGCGTGAAGAAGACCACGGACGCCACCTGGGCCCGCTCGGCCTCCCGCGCCAGATGGCGCGCGGCGTCCGGCGCCGTGGCCACCGGCTTGTCCAGGAGCAGGTGGCAGCCCGCCGCCGCGGCCCGCGCGGCCAGCGGCGCCTGCACGTCGGGCGGGACCGCGAACGCCACCGCGTCACTGGCCGCGAACAGCTCGTCCACGTCCGCGTACGCCGTCGTCCCGTGCGCGGCGGCGAGCGTGGCCGCGGCCTCCGGCCTGCGGCCCCACACACCGCTGAGGTCGACGTCCGGATGCGCGGCGAGAGCGGGGGCGTGCGTGGCGGTGGCCCAGGGCCCGGTACCCACCAGGCCGATGCGGAGACGGTTCATGGGCGGCAGTATGACCGAAGGCGTCCGAATGCGACCTATCACGGCAGAAACCCCCTTCTTCAATGGCCAGTTGCCGGCCATGCGTATTCGGGACACGAGAGGCATGGGCCTCGGGCACATGCCAGCTTCCGGGGGTTGAATACCCATACACCCACTATGGTGAATTTCAATTCACCTCATGCAGGCGGGGGAGTTTTTGATGAAGACCGTCCCGGTTTCAGGCGATGCTCCGCAAACGTCCCCGACCTCGGACCCGCCCTGCCGCAGAGACGCCGAGGCGACCAAGGACGCGATCTCCCGAGCCGCCAGACACCTCCTCGCACGGCACGCGCACGGTGACATCACCCTCAAGGCGGTGGCCGAACGCGCCGGGGTGAGCGCGCCACTGGTCCTGAAGTACTTCGGCAACAAGGACGCCCTGTTCACGCACGTCATGTCCTTCGAAGCCGACGCGGAGGCGCTTCTCGACGCGCCCCTCGCCGACCTCGGCCGCCACATGGTCCGCCGGCTGCTGACCGGCCAGGCCGAGCGGGGCGCCGACCCCATCCTGCGCATCGTCTTCGCCCCGCTCCACGGCGAGCGGGGCGACATCCTGCGCGCCGACTTCCGCGCCCAGGTGTCCCAGCGGCTGGGCGAGCGGCTGGCGGGGCCGGACGCGGGCCTGCGCGCCGAACTCGCCGCCGGCATGCTGATCGGTCTCGGCGTGATGTACGGCATCGCCCGCGGCCCCCATCTGCGCGCCGCGACGATCACCGAGCTCACCGACCGGTACGCGCCCGCGGTGCAGGCGTTCCTGACTCCGAAGTGACGCGCGACGCGCGGCGTCTGCTGGCGTCCGTCGACGGGCAGGCCCCGGCCGATCGTTGACAAGTCTTTGCGCTTGGCCGGAATGTTTCCTTCTGTGATCTCCGGTGGTCCTCGTGACCACGGGTCAAGGGGGCGCGGTCACCCACGAAACGCCTTCTGGCCTTGGTAAAGCGCGGCCGAAAGTGGGTGGGTGGTGACCGTCGCGCAGTCGACGACATGTTGACCGTACGCAACCTCAGGCGCACGATCCTCATATAGATGTTTATTACATCTATTTCGCAAGCAGGAGGAAGCGCATGTGTGGCATCACCGGCTGGGTCTCCTTCGACCGTGACCTGACGGCCGCGTCCACCACTCTGGACGCCATGACGGAGACGATGTCCTGCCGCGGTCCCGACGACCGCGGCACGTGGACCGGCGGCCCCGCCGGGCTCGGGCACCGCCGGCTCGCGATCATCGATCTGCCCGGCGGGCGCCAGCCCATGACGGTCGAGACGCCGACCGGCACCGTCGCCCTCGTCTACTCGGGGGAGACCTACAACTTCACCGAGCTCCGGCGCGAACTGGCAGGACGCGGCCACCGGTTCACCACCGAGTCCGACACCGAGGTCGTCCTGCGCGGCTATCTGGAGTGGGGCGAGGCCCTCGCCGAGCGGCTCAACGGCATGTACGCCTTCGCGGTCTGGGACGCCCGGCACGACAAGCTCGTCATGGTCCGCGACCGCATGGGCATCAAGCCCTTCTACTACTACGAGACCTCCGACGGCGTCCTGTTCGGCTCCGAACCCAAGGCGATCCTCGCCAACCCGCTGGCCCGCCCCCGCGTCGGCATCGACGGGCTGCGCGAGCTGTTCTCCGTCGTCAAGACGCCCGGCCACGCCGTCTGGGAGGGCATGCGCGAGGTCGAGCCCGGCACCGTCGTGACCGTCGACCGCTCGGGGCTGCGCCGCCAGGTGTACTGGTCGCTGGAGACCAGGCCGCACACCGACGACCGTGACGCGACCATCGCGAAGGTGCGCGAGCTGCTGGAGGACATCGTGCGCCGCCAGCTCGTCTCCGACGTACCGCGCTGCACACTGCTCTCCGGTGGCCTGGACTCCTCCGCGATGACGGCGCTTGCCGCGCGCCAACTGGCCGAGGCGGGCGAGACCGTGCGGAGCTTCGCCGTCGACTTCGTCGGCCAGACCGACAACTTCGTCGCCGACGAGCTGCGCGGCACACCCGACACCCCCTTCGTGCACGACGTGGCGAAGGCGGCCGGCACCGAGCACCGCGACATCGTCCTGGACTCGCACGCCCTCGCCGATCCCGACGTACGCGCGAAGATGATCCGCGCGCGGGACATCCCCATGGGCTTCGGCGACATGGACGCCTCCCTCTACCTCCTCTTCCGCGCCATCCGCGAGCACTCCACGGTCGCGCTCTCCGGGGAGTCCGCGGACGAGGTCTTCGGCGGCTATCTGCAGTTCTTCGACGAGAAGGCGCGCACGGCGGACACCTTCCCCTGGCTGGTGCGGTACGCCGACCACTTCGGTGACGACTCCGGCGTACTGCGCCCCGACCTGACGGCGGCGCTCGATCTCCCCCGGTACGTCAAGGACAGTTACGCGACGGCCGTCGACGGCATCCGGCGTCTGGACGGCGAGAGCGACTTCGAGTACCGGATGCGCAGGATCTGCCATCTGCACCTGACCCGCTTCGTCCGCGTCCTGCTCGACCGCAAGGACCGCGCGAGCATGGCCGTCGGTCTTGAGGTGCGCGTCCCGTTCTGCGACCACCGCCTCGTCGAGTACGTCTACAACACGCCCTGGTCGCTGAAGTCCTTCGACGGCAGGGAGAAGAGCCTGCTGCGCGAGGCGACCGCCGATGTGCTGCCGCGGTCGGTCTACGACCGGGTGAAGAGCCCGTACCCCTCCACGCAGGACCCCAAGTACGCGGTCGCCCTCCAGGGGCACGTCAAGGATCTGCTCGCCACGCCCGGCCACCCGGTCTTCGAGCTCGTGGACCGGGAGCGGGCGGCGCGGGCCGCCGGTCGGGAGGCGCCGCAGATCACCCAGGCGTCGCGGCGCGGCCTGGAGCGCACCCTGGACCTCGCGATCTGGCTGGACCTCTACCGGCCGGACCTCGCGCTGTCCTGACCCGCCGAGTCACTCACTCCCCGGCTCCTCCGCGGTCGGTCGTTCCTTTTCACTCCTTGGGCTCGGCCGACGCGGCGAGGGTGTCGAGGAACCGCTGGAGCGCGGGCCTCCCGCCCGCCCCGAGGCTCCGCTGGACGGGCGGCACGCTCGCCCCGCGCCGGGCTTCGGGGATCCGGCACGGACCACCGGGGTGCTCCTCGGTGCGGACGGTCACAGCACGGCGTATGAACTCCGCCACCGGCATCCCGAGCCGGTCCGCGTGGAGCACGAGTGCGGCGTACTCCTCGGGCGTGAACAAGACCTGCACAGGCTTGGCACCGTCCATGGACGCATGATGCCGCCCGGGCGGGTGTGGCGCGGCGCGGTCGGCATATTCGCCCACGAAGGCGTGAAAACGGCGGAAGCCGTCGGCATGAACGAGAAGTGACCCCGACCGGACGGGGGAATCGCGGTCGGGGTCACTTCCTGTTCAACGATAAACCATCGTGGGGGGTGTCCAGGTCAGGGGCATGGCGGTGTGAGCTGCTGCGTTACGCGCTAGTTCACGATCATGGCCACCGACGCCGTGACGCCCACGACGACGATGAACCCGCGTAGCGCGACCGGCGGCAGCCGACGGCCGTAGCGCGCGCCCACGAGCCCGCCCACCGTGGAACCGGCGGCGATGAGACCCGCCGCCGTCCAGTCGATGTCCGCGACCACGATGAACACGACGGCCGCGACGCCGTTGACGATCGAGGCGAGGACGTTCTTCGCGGCGTTCAGGCGTTGCAGGTCGTCCAGGATGAAGGCGCCGAACAGGCCCATGAGCAGCACTCCTTGCGCCGCTCCGAAGTAGCCGCCGTAGACGCCGGTGGCGAGGACACCGCACCACATCGGCACGCCGCCGTCCCGCTTGCCCGGGCTCTCGCGCTCCTTGAGCCGCCGGTTGAGCCAGGGCTGCAGCACCACCAGGGCGCAGGCGGTCAGGATCAGTACCGGCACCACGGCCTGGAAGGCGTCATCAGGCAGCTTCAGAAGGAGCAGCGCGCCGATCAGACCGCCGATGAGGGAGGCCGCGCCGAACCGCACCAGGCGCCCCAGCTGCCCCTTCATCTCCCGCCGGTAGCCGTACGCGGCGCTCAGGGTGCCCGGCACCAGGCCCAGGTTGTTCGACACATTCGCGAGCACCGGCGGAAGGCCGAAGGCCAGCAGCGTGGGGAAGGTGATCAGCGTGCCGGACCCCACCACCGCGTTGATCCCGCCGGCCGCGACACCGGCGACTCCGACGGCCACCATTTCGAGCGCTTCCACACATCACCTTTTCCACAGGGTCGTGGCCCGGCCGCCGGGGTCCCGTCGACCCCGGGTCGGCGCCCGTCGCCGGGTCGCCGCCCGGGCCATGAACGATCTTGGGCCACAGTGAAAACCCAAGTCAATCCTCGGGTTTCCTTGCATCCCCCCAAGAGATAACTTCACTTCTTGTGACTCTCGACGATCTCCGTGTCTTTGTGGCCGTGTGCCGCGCGGGCAGCCTCAGCGCGGTGGCCCGTGACCTCACCTGTACGCAGTCGGCCGTGAGCCAGCACGTCAAACGCCTCGAACGGGAACTCGGCGTGAGTCTCCTTGAGCGGCACGCGCGCGGCGTCGTGCCCACCTCGGCCGGGCGGGTCCTGCGGGCCGCGGCGTCCGAGGGGATCGGCGGCATCGACCTCGCGGTGCGGCGCCTGCGGGAACAGGCGCGGGGCGACGGCGGCGCGGTGCGGATCACCACGGGCGCCACCACCGTGCGGCACTTCATGGCCGAGGCCGTCGTCGGCTTCCGGGAGCGCTATCCACGCGTCGGCCTGGAGTTCCAGACCGTGAGTTCGAGCAGCGGCTGCTTCGACGCGCTCGCCGCCGACGACCTCGACCTCGCCTGGATCACCCTCGGGGAGCCCGTGCGCGGCATCGAGCAGCGGCCCGTCGTGGCACTGCCGTGGGTCCTCGCCGTCCGCGCCGACGATCCGCTCGCCGACCGGCCGCGCGTCGAGCCCGCCGAGCTGGCCACGGGGCAGCTCATCACGCCACCGGCGAACTCGACCTCCCGCGCTCAACTGGACGCCCACCTCGACGAGTTGGGCGTGGTGCTGCCGCCGGGCACCAGCGTCGCCGACTGGGACACGGCCGTACTCCTCGCGGAGCTGGGTCTCGGCCAGGCCGTCGTGCCCGCGCTGCCCGGCTGGCGGGGCCGCGCTCCCGCCGGGCTGCGCATGGTCCCGCTCCCGGAGCTGCCGCCCCTGTCGGTCGGCTGGGCGGTGCGCCGCTGGGACGCGCTCAGCCCGCTGGCCCGCGCCTTCGCCGACACCGTGGCCGAGCACTGCGCGCCGCTCGGCCAGGTGCCGGCTCAGGGCGGCGGCCCGGCGGCGCGGGTCTGAGAGCCTGTCTTCGCACCCCCGCCTGCGCAGCGTCGCCCGGCCCGCACGCCGATCGCACGCACCGACCGCCGCTGCGCCCGCGCTCCGCGCGAACGAGGGGGGTTCAAAGACAGGCTCCGAAGGTCGCGGCAACCTTTCGCGGCTCCGCGGCGACTGCTCAGCAGCCCGTTTCCACGGGCGCCCCCCACGTACGTACAGATGGGAAGCGACGCATGAGTGAGCTGCACGGCCACGGCAAGGCGCGGCACCGCAGAAAGAGGACGGCCCTGCTGGCAGGTGTTCCGCTGGCGCTGGCCGCCGCGGGGGCCATGGCCTACGGCACGGCCTTCGGGGTGTTCGGCGACGACGCGGAGCCGAAGGCCGCCGCCGCACCTGCCCGGGCCGCCGCCGCTAACGCCGCCGCCGACACCGCCGACGGCTTCGCGTCGGTCCACGCGCTCGGGCAGAAGGGGACGTACGGCGGGCGGGACGGGAAGACGGTCACCGTGCGGAACCTCGCCGACCTGGAGAAGTACGCGACCGCCCCGGAGCCGTACGTCATCGTGGTGGCCGCGACGATCTCGATGGACCCGAAGGGCAAGGAGATCAAGGTCGCCTCAGACAAGACGATCGTCGGCGCCGGCACCTCGGGGCAGATCGTCGGCGGCGGCTTCTTCCTCGGCCGGGGCGTACACAACGTCATCATCCGCAACCTCACGATCCGAGACTCGTACCACGGCGTCTGGAACGACAAGGAGCACGACTGGGACGCCATCCAGATGGACGGCGCCCACCACGTCTGGATCGACCACAACAACCTGCGGCACATGGCCGACGGCCTCATCGACAGCCGCAAGGACACCACCTACGTGACGGTGTCCTGGAACAAGCTGAGCGACAACAACAAGACGTTCGGCATCGGCTGGACCGAGAACACCACCGCGGACCTGACCATCCACCACAACTGGTTCCGCGAGAGCGAACAGCGCAATCCGTCGACCGACAACGTCGCGCACGCGCACCTCTACAACAACTACCTCCAGGACGATCCGGGCACCGACATCACGTCGTCCTACGGCAACTACTCGCGCGGCAGGACGAAGATGGTCCTGGAGAACAGCTACTTCCAGGGCGTGCACAACCCCGTCGTCAAGGACGCCACCGCCGCCCTCGTCCAGCGCGGCAACGTCTTCTCGCGCACCAGCGGCCGCAACGAGAGCGGCGGCACGGCGTTCGACCCGAAGGCGTACTACAAGTACCGCCTCGACAAGGCGGCCGACGTGCCCGCGCTCCTCAAGTCCGGGGCGGGGCCCAGGAGATCGATCGGTACGGCAGCGGGAAGCGGAGCCGCCGCGCAGCGCACCCTCACCGTCGCCAAGGACGGCAGCGGCCAGTACGAGAGCGTGCAGAAGGCCGTCGACGCCGTCCCGGCGGGCAACACCTCCCGCGTCGTGATCCGGATCGCCCCCGGCACGTACCGCGAGACGGTGAAGGTCCCGGCGAACAAGCCGCACGTCACATTCGAGGGCACCGGCCGCAGCCGCAAGGACACCGTCATCGTCGAGGGCCACGCCGCCGGGATGACGAAGCCGGACGGTTCGGGAACGTACGGCACCGGCGGCAGCGCGACCGTCGCCGTGGAGGCCGACGACTTCCGGGCCCGCAACCTCACCGTCGCCAACGACTTCGACGAGGCGAGGAACCAGCAGCTGAACGGCCACCAGGCGGTGGCGCTGCGCACCGCCGCCGACCGGGTCCGCCTGGACGCCCTCATCGTCAGCGGCGACCAGGACACCCTGCTCCTGGACACGGCCGCCAAGGACAGGACGGGCCGGGTGTACCTGACCAACTCCTATGTCATCGGCAACACCGACTTCGTCTTCGGCCGCGCCACCGCGGTGATCGACAAAACCGTCCTCACCCTGAAGAAGCGCTGGAACGGCACCTCCGCCGGCTACGTCACCGCGCCCAGCACCCCCGCGGGCCGCAAGGGCTTCCTCATCACCCGCTCGACCGTCGACGGCGATGTGTCCGCCCGGAGCTTCCACCTCGGACGCCCCTGGCACGCCGGCGGTGACGTGAGCCTCGACCCGCAGACCACCGTCCGCGACAGCACCCTCGGCGCGGCCGTCAAGGCGGCCCCCTGGACGGACATGGGCGGCTTCTCCTGGAAGGACGACCGTTTCGCCGAGTACGAGAACACCGGCCCGGGTGCGGGTGCCCCCGGCGGTGAGCGACCGCACCTGACCGACGCCCAGGCCGCGTCCCAGGAGACGGCGGACTGGCTCGGCGACTGGAAGCCCACCGCCTGACCCGGCGGGGTCGCGCCTCAGCCCATGTGGACGGGCGCGGCCCCCTCCGCCACCTGCTGCTTCCCCGCGTTGATCGCGAGCGCGGTGACGGCGAGACCCGCCAGGAACATGACGCCCGCGGCGACGAACGCCAGGGTGTAGCCGTGGGTCAGCGCGTCGGCGGCCCTGGCGATCAGGCCGTGGTCCTCGGTGGCGATACCGCGGTAGAACGAGGCGGCGGCCTCGGGCAGCCGGTCGTCGGCAGCCGAGGTGGAGATGGTCGAGAGGACGGCGAGGCCGAGCGCGCCGCCGATCTGCTGCGCGGTGTTCAGGAGCGCGGACGCCACGCCCGTCTCCTGGTGCTCGACGCCGCTGACGGCGCCCAGCGTCATGGGTACGAAGCTCATGCCGAGGCCGAGCGCGGTCACGAACATCGCCGGCATCAGATGCCCGGTGTACGACGAGTCCGGGGTGAGCGTGGCGAACCAGAACATGCCTCCGGCGGCCACCAGCAGCCCGGGCCCGGCTATGAGGCGCGGAGCGAGGCGGGTCACCAGCTTGGCGCTGAGGGCCGCGGCGATGCCCATGCCGAGACTGAACGGCAGGTTCGCGAAGCCGGTCTTGACGGCGCTGTAGCCGAGGATCAGCTGCATGTAGAGGGTGAGGAAGTAGAAGGTGGCCATCATGCCGGCGCCGATGAACAGCATCGTGGCGTAGGAGCCCGAGCGGTTGCGGTCCTTGAAGAGGCGCAGCGGCATCATCGGGTGGGCGGTGCGGTTCTGGATGAACAGGAACGCGCCGAGCAGCACGACGGCGACGGCGAAGCAGCCGAGTGTCACGCTGTCGGTCCAGCCGTGCTCGCCGCCACGGGTGATGCCGTAGACCAGGGCGATCAGACCGCCGGTGCCGGTGACGGTGCCGGGCAGGTCGAGGCGCCCCGGGTGGCGCTCGGCCTCGACGAGCGTCCTGGTCCCGGCGAGGACGGCCAGGCCGATCGGGATGTTGACGAAGAACACCCACCGCCAGTCCAGGGCGTCGGTCAGGATGCCGCCGAGCAGCAGGCCGACGGTGGCGCCGATGCCGGCCATGGCGGCGTAGACACCCATGGCCTTGTTGCGCGGCTTGCCCTCGGGGAACGTCGTGGCGATCAGGGACAGCGCACTGGGCGCCGCGATGGCCGCGCCGACGCCCTGCAGGACGCGCGCGCCGATCAGCAGGCCCTCGTTCGGGGCGAGACCGCCGAGGAGGGAGGCCAGGGTGAACAGGGCGATGCCCACCTGGAACATCCGCCGGCGCCCGAAGAGGTCGCCCGCCCGGCCGCCGACCAGCAGCAGACCGCCGAAGGCGAGCGCGTACGAGTTGACGATCCACGCGAGGTTCGCGTCGGTCACACCGAGGGCGGTCTGGATGCTGGGCAGGGCGATGTTGGTGATCGTGCCGTCGAGGACCACCATCAGCTGGGCGGCGGCGATGACGAACAGGGCGAGGCCGAGATGCCGGCCCTTGCGGGAGCCCTCCGCCGGGGCGGGGGCGGTGACAGCAGGGCTGTCAACAGACATGAAAGAACTCCAGAACGAGGCGTGGACACATTCCGCCGGAACCGGAAGCAGGCACAGAAGATCGGCTTCCATTCCGGGTGGGATAAGTCGTGCAATCCGAGCTGCGCGACGCGTCGAAGTCGGCCTGGGCTCGGGACGAAGGGAAACCTTAGCACCTTATAAAGGCAGGTCGGGGGCTGTCTCCCCGCATTTTATCGATGCCCTCGGTGCACTTGACATTCGCCTTCGATATGTGAACACACGAAAGGAGAGTGGAATTCAGTATGTCGCTTGCATTCTCGGAGAAAGTGTGAGCAATAAGGATGAGTGGAGGAATCCGGTGTCCACACTTTTCTCCGAAACGCAAATTGCCGGGTGAGCGGGCCGCCAGGGCCACTCAGCGTGTGCGCGTCGCGCCCCCGACCCGCTCCTCGTCCGTGTCAGGAGGCGGCGGTGTCCCGCCGCCGCTGTTCCGCTTCTCGTCCCCGTGGCCGGGCCACCAGGCGGCGTGCCCGATGAGCGCCGTCAGCGCGGGGGTGAAGACGGTCGCCATGATGAAGGCGGCGATGATGATGCCGAAGGAGAGCGAGAAACCCATCTGGGAGAGCGTCGAGTTCCCCGCCAGCATCAGCGTCGCGAACGTACCGGCGAGGATCACGCCCGCCGAGCAGATCGTGGGACCCGAGTGCCGCACCGCCGTGCCCGCCGCGTCGTGCGGGCCGCGGCCCTCGCGGGCCTCCTCGCGGAGCCGCGACACCATGAGGATGTTGTAGTCGGTGCCGAGCGCGACGACGAACAAGTACATGATCACCGGCAGCATGAACATCAGCCCCGGCTGGTCGCCGAGCTGCTGGAATATCAGCGAGGTCGCGCCGAGCGTCGCGCCGAAGCCGAGCGCGACCGACAGCATCAGATACCAGGGCGCCACCAGACTGCGCAGCAGCAGTCCGAGGATCACCATGATGGCGATCGCAGCGACCGGGAAGACCACCGAATAGTCGCGGTCCACCGCCTTGTTGATGTCGACGTACACCGCCGTCGTGCCGCCGACCAGCGCCTGCGAGCCGTCCGGCGCGTCCTGGTGGGCGGCGGGGCGCAGCCGGTCCTTGACGGTCGACAGGGCCTCGTCGGAGGCGGGCGGGTCCGAGAGGATCACCGAGTACGACGCCGTCGTGCGGTCCGGGCTCAGACGCGGCGCCGTGACCTCGCCCACGCCCCGTACGTCGGCGAGCCGCTCGCGGAAGGCGGCGGCCTGCCGCCCCGTCACCGGCTCGTCGTTCGTGGAGGAGAGATAGACGGAGGTCGGGTCGGTGGTGCCCGCGGGGAACCCCCTCTGGAGGTCCTCCATGGCGACCATCGACTCCTTGTCCTTGGGCAGCGAGGACCCGGCGAGGTCGAAGTTGGCCTTGTAGCCGAGCGCGCCGAGCGTCAGGGCGCCCATGAACAGGGCCGAGACGACCGCCCACACGGCGGGCTTGCGCGCGATCGACGTGCCGAGCCGGGCGAATCCGCTGCCCTGCGGCTCGCGCTGCCAGGACTTCGAGGGCCAGAACACCTTCGTGCCGAGCAGCGAGACCACCGCCGGTACGAGCGTGAGACCGGCCAGCAGCGTCAGGAACACCGCGATGGCGAGCGCCGGGCCCATCGAGCGCAGCATGCCGAGCGAGGAGAGCGTGAGCGCGGCGAAGGCGACGATGACGGCGCCCGCCGCCGACGTGATGGCCTCGCCGACCCGCTCGACGGCGTGCACCATGGCGCCCTTGGCATCCTCGCCGGCCCGCAGCGCCTCCCGGTAGCGGAAGAGCAGGAACAGGATGTAGTCGGTCCCGACACCGAACAGGACGACGGTCAGGAGTTCCTGGATGGAGGAGTCCGCCTTCATGTCGAAGGCCTTGTTGGCGGAGGCGATCAGCCCGGTCGCCATCGGCGAGACCAGGCCGATGAGGACGACCGGCAGCAGCGCGATGATCGGGCTGCGGAAGATGACCAGGAGCAGCAGGATGATGATGATGATCGTGCCGGCCCCGACGAGCAGGCCCGCCCGCTCGGAGGCGTCGCGCTCGTCGAGCGCCTGAGCCGCGGAGCCGGTGATGCCGGCCGACAGGTCCGTGCCCTTCAGCTCCGGCTTCAGATCGGACCGCAGCCGCTCGACCGCGTCCTGCTGCGAGGTGTCCTCGGGGTCGGTGATCTTCGGCATCGCGACGACCGACGTCTGCACGAGCTTGCCCGGCGAGGCCTCGCCGGGCACGACGGCCTGCACGCCCTCGATCTTCCGCGCCTGAAGGTCCTTGGAGACCCGGTCCACGTCGGCGGAGTCGGCGGCCGTCAGTTTTCCGCCGTCGGATCGCTCGAAGACGATGATGGCGCCGATGTTCTGCTGCTTGGGGAACTCCTTCTCCTGCACATCGGCCGCGCGAATCGACTCGTAATGATCGGGAAGGAAACTTGCCTCGTCACTGCTGGAGGTGAGCTTCGGCGCCAGGGATATCACCGCGCCGGCCATCACCACCCACGCCAGGATGATCCACCAAGGGCGGCGAACCACGAATCGGCCCAGACCAGAGAACATCGGCTACTGCCTCTCCTCGCCCCCGAGGCATATCAGTCGTGTTCAGCCCAGCATCGGCCGCTCCGGGCGGCCCCGCCACTCGAGCCACTCGATTTCAGTCACTCGCGTCGCGGCGGGGCGCCCGGCACCGTCAGAAGTTGATCATGTGCCCGGCCAGGCCGTGCACCGCTTCCTTGACGGCCTCGCCGAGCGTCGGGTGCGCGTGGACGTTGCGCGCGACCTCGTGGACGGTGAGGTCCCACTGCTGGGCCAGGGTCAGCTCGGGGAGCAGCTCGGTCACGTCCGGGCCGATCAGGTGGGCGCCGATGATCTCGCCGTACTTCGCGTCGCTGATGACCTTGACGAAGCCGACGGTGTCACCGAGGCCGTGCGCCTTGCCGTTCGCCTGGAAGGGGAACTTCGCGACCTTGACGTCGAAGCCCTTCTCCTTGGCCTGCGCCTCCGTCCAGCCGAAGCTCGCGATCTGCGGCTGCGAGTAGGTGGCGCGCGGGATCATCGGGTAGTCGAGCTCCATCGTCTCGGCGTCCGCGAGGGTCTCCGCGGCGACCACGCCCATGGCCTCGGCGGTGTGCGCCAGCATCAGCTTCGCGGTGACGTCACCGATGGCGTAGATGTGCGGGACGTTCGTGCGGCAGCGGCCGTCGACGTCGATCGCGCCGCGCTCGGTGAGCGCCACGCCCGTCGCCTCCAGGCCGAAGCCGGTGACGTTCGGCGCGAAACCGATGGCCTGGAGGACCTTGTCGGCCTCCAGGGTCTGCTGCTTGCCGTCCTTGCCCGTGACGGTCACCCGGACCTGCTCGCCCGACTCGTCGATCGACTCGACGCGCGTCGAGGTCATGACGTCGATGCCGAGCTTGCGGTACTGCTTCGCCAGCTCCTTGGAGACGTCCGCGTCCTCCAGCGGCGCGACGCGGTCGAGGAACTCGACGATCGTCACCTTCACGCCGTAGTTGTGCAGCACGTACGCGAACTCGATGCCGATCGCGCCCGCGCCCGCGATCACGATGGACCGGGGCAGGGAATCGGCGAGGATCTGCTCCTCGTACGTGACCACGCGCTCGCTGCGGCTCGTGCCGGGCAGCAGCCGGGGCGTGGCGCCGGTGGCGATGACGCAGTTGTCGAAGCCGATCGTGGCGGTCGTGCCGTCGGACTTCGCGACCTGGAGCGTGTTCGCGTCCAGGAACGTGCCCCGGCCGTCGAACTCCGTGATGCCGTTCTTCTTCATCAGGAAGTGGACGCCCTTGACGCGGCCGTCCGCGACCGTGCGGCTGCGGTTGAACGCCTCGCCGTAGTCGAAGGAGACCTGCCCGTCGACCTTGATGCCGTATGTCTTCTGCTCGTGCGTGAAGAGATGGGCCAGCTCGGCGTTGCGCAGCAGCGCCTTCGTCGGGATGCAGCCGACGTTGAGGCAGACACCGCCCCAGTACTTCTCCTCGACGACCGCTACCCGCTTGCCCAGCTGGGCGGCGCGGATGGCGGCCACATAGCCGCCGGGTCCTGCTCCGAGCACGACGACGTCGAAGCGGTCTTCCATGGGGAGGTCCTCTCTGGGTGGAACGAATCCAGTGGTGCGGATGGCTCTGTGCCACGATCATGCGCCATGCGGGGGCCCGGATGGCGGGCGGGTGGCGCACACCACTGCCCGTCCGGCGCAACCCTCACGAGCGCGTGACCGTTCATCATCTCAACCGACTTATCACGTACGTCTGTTGGAGTTCCCGCCCGCGTTCACCCGAACGTGGATCGCCGGATAGTGTCACGGCAACGGCACACGTTCCGTGAACCCCGCGGGAGAGGTGGAGAGCGCACAGTGGACAGCGACAACCAGCCCGGGACGGTGTCCCTTCCGTCCCATCCGTCCATCCCCTACGACATCCCGACCTCGGCACGCGCCTACGGCTGGATGCTGGGCGGCAAGGACAACTACGAGGTCGACCGGAACTTTCTGCTCTCCACGCTGCCGTCGTTCCCCGAGTGCGTCGACATCGCCCGGCAGAACCGTGAGTTCCTCTTCCGTGTGGTGCGGTATCTGACCCGCGAGGCGGGCATCCGCCAGTTCATCGACATGGGCTGCGGACTGCCCACCGACGACAACGTCCACCAGGTCGCCCAGCGCTTCGCCCCCGACGTCCGCGTCGTCTACGTCGACATCGACCCGATCGTCCTCGCGCACGGCCGCGCGCTGCTCGCCGACGACTCCTCCACCACCGTGATCACCGGTGACATGCGCGACCAGAAGGCGATCCTGGACCACCCCGACGTGGTGCGCCTCATCGACTTCGACGAGCCGGTCGCCGTGCTCTTCCTCTCCGTGGGCCACCACCTCGTCGACGCCGACGGACCGGCCCGCGTCCTGCGGACCGTCATCGACCGGGCGGCGCCCGGCAGCCTCCTCGGCTTCTCCCAGGTCGTCGCCGACGATCCCGCCCGGGGCGCGGCGATGACCGCGCACATCTCCGGTGGCGGCGTCCCGTGGCAGACCCGCACCCCTGC
Source organism: Streptomyces sp. NPDC003379 (assembly GCF_053589195.1). Classification (NCBI taxonomy): domain Bacteria; kingdom Bacillati; phylum Actinomycetota; class Actinomycetes; order Kitasatosporales; family Streptomycetaceae; genus Streptomyces; species Streptomyces sp. NPDC003379. Next base: position 152,288 of record NZ_JBSFRK010000019.1, read on the forward strand.
CGAGGTCGACGCGCTCCTCGACGGCCTTGAACCGCTGGAGCCCGGCCTCGTGAACCTCGTCGACTGGCGCCCCGACGCCGACCAGCCGCCGCTCGCACCGGTCGACCCCGACCTCGCGCCCTACCTCGGCGCCACCGAGGTCAACAAGGGCATCTACGAGTACGGGGGAGTGCTGAGGGTGCCGCGGCAGAACGGCTGAGCGGTCAAGGGGAGGTTGACCCCCGGTCGCCCGGCACCCCACAATGACCACCATGATCCAGCACCTGACCGCCGCCGTACGGACGTTCGACGTCCCGTGGCGGCGCGGGTGCGAACGATCGGGCCGCTAGCTGTACGGAGCCTGCCCCTATGGCTGCTCTCCGCACCGCCCGCCCGTTCCCGCACCCCAAGGATCACTCCCCATGGCTGTCACCGACCGCACCCCCCTGCCCCCGGCCGCCCTGCGTGACGCCCGCGTCCCCGCCGACGGCATGTACGAAGGCCGCCGCACCCTGCGCCGCCTGCCCGAAGGATGGCAGGAGCGGCCGTACGACCTGATCGACGTCGTCCCCCAAGGCCGCCTCATCGGCGCCGAGATCCGGGGCGTCGACCTGGCACGGCCCCTCACGCCCCCTCTGCGCGAGGAGCTGAACCGCGCCCTCCTGGAGTGGAAGGTGCTGTTCTTCCGTGGCGCGCACATCACCGCCGAGCAGCAGCGCGCCTTCGCCCTCAACTGGGGCGACCTGGAGACCAACCCGCTGCTCGCGCGCGGCTCCGCCGACGACGTCGTCCGGTTCGACAAGGGCGGCAGCTCCGTCCCGACGTACGAGAACGTCTGGCACGCGGACGTCACCTTCCGCGAACGCCCCGCCCTGGGCGCCGTGTTGCAGCTGCGCGAGGTGCCGCCGTACGGCGGGGACACGATGTGGGCGGACATGGCGGCCGCCTACGACAACCTCCCCGAAGCCGTCAAGGAGCGCATCGAGGGCGCGCGGGCCGTGCACGACTTCATCCCCGGCTTCGCCCGCTTCTACGGCCCCGAACGGCTCGCCCCGCTCCAGGACCGCTTCCCGCCCGTCACCCACCCCGTGGTGCGCACACACCCGGAGACCGGACGGCGGATGCTCTTCGTCAACACCTCCTTCACCACGCACATCGTCGGCATGGAGCGGGACGAGAGCGACCGGCTCCTCGGCTTCCTCGTACGCCAGGCCCACGTACCGGAGTACCAGGTGCGGTTCCACTGGCAGGCGGGCGACGTCGCCTTCTGGGACAACCGCGCGACACAGCACTACGCCGTCGACGACTACGCACCGCACCGCCGGGTCGCGGAACGGGTCGCGATCACGGGCGACCGCCCGTACTGAGCCGACCCTGTCGCCCCCTGTTAGCATGATTGTCATGACACGAGGTATCTGGTCGCAGAAGGTCCGCTCCGCCCGCTGACGGCGGCGCCCTTTCTTTCCTTCTGCTGAATCCGCGCTCGCCGTCCCGGTTCCCGCCGGGCGGCCTCTCCTGCTGCCCGGCTCCCATGCGAGCTGCGGAGCACCCCGTGAACCTCATCCCGACCCCCGAAGCCATGCCCCTGCCCGTCGAGGCGGGCACCCGCGCACATCTGCGCGCCGAGGGCCTCACCGTCACCCGCGGACCCCGGCGCGTCCTGAACGACGTCACCGTCACCGTCTCCGCCCGGTCGCGGATCGCCGTCGTCGGCGAGAACGGCCGGGGCAAGACGACGCTGCTGCACGCCCTCGCCGGGCTGATCACACCGGACCAGGGCACCGTGCAGCGGGCAGGAACCATCGGCCTGGCCCGCCAGGAACTGTTCGCGCGAGGCGGTCAGACCGTCGCCACCCTGACGTCCGAGGCGCTGGCCGCCTCCCTCGCGGCCCTCGCCGCGCTGGACGAGGCGGCCCTCGCCATGACCGAGGGCGACCCCACCGCCGACGACCGCTACGCCACCGCGCTCGACGCCGCCACCCGGCTCGACGCGTGGGACGCCGAACGCCGCGTCGATGTCGCCCTTGAGGCCCTAGGTGCCTGCGCCGACCGCGACCGCCCCCTGTCGACGCTGTCGGTCGGCCAGCGCTACCGGGTCCGCCTCGCTTGCCTGCTCGGCGCGCGCCACGACGTCCTGCTGCTCGACGAGCCGACCAACCACCTCGACGCGGGCGGCCTCGACTTCCTGACCCGCAGACTGCGCGAGCACGACGGCGGCCTCGCCCTCGTCAGCCACGACCGGGCGCTGCTGCGCGACGTCGCGGACCGCTTCCTCGACCTCGACCCCACCCGCGACGGGAAGCCCCGCCTGTACGCCGGTGGCTACGACGCCTGGCAGGACGCCCGCCGTCGCGAGCGCGGGCGCTGGGAGCAGGACCACGAGGAGCAACAGGCCGAGCACCGGCGGCTGCAGGACGCCGTATCGAAGGCCCGCGACCGGCTCTCCACCGGCTGGCGGCCGGAGAAGGGCACCGGAAAGCACCAGCGCCAGTCCCGCGCACCGGGCGTCGTGCAGGCCCTGAACCGGCAGCAGGACGCCCTGGACGCGCACCGCCTCGACGTGCCGGAGCCGCCGCCGGCACTGCGGTGGCCCGACCTGGGTGTCCGGCCGGGCGCGCCACAGCTGCGGGCGCACGGCGTCACCGTCGACGGGCGCCTCGCCGGCCCGGTCGACCTCACCATCGACGGCGGCGACCGGCTGCTCGTTACCGGCCCCAACGGCGCCGGAAAGTCCACGCTGCTCGCGGTGCTCGCCGGTGCGCTGGAGCCCACGTACGGGCACGTCCGGACGGCGAAAGGGGCGCGGATCGTCCGGGTCACCCAGGAGACCGCCGAGCAGGACCCCGGACTCACCGCCCGCGACGTGTACGCGCGTCACGTGGGGCGGCTGGTGGCCCGCGGGATACTACGCGACGCCGACGCCGTCCCGCTGGGGGCGCTCAGGCTGCTGGACTCCGACGCGATGCGGACGCCGGTCGGGCGGATGTCGCAAGGACAGCAGCGGCGCCTCGACCTGGCGCTGGCACTGGCCGGGCGGCCCGGCCTGATCCTGCTGGACGAGCCGACCAACCACCTCTCGTCGACGCTGGTCGACGAGCTGACCGACGCGATCCGCGATACGAGCGCGGCGGTGGTCGTCGCCACCCACGACCGCCAACTGCTGCGCGACCTCGCGGACTGGCCCCGTCTGGAGCTGAGCTGCGACGACGGGTGATTGTCAGTGGTGGGTGCGAGGGTGATCGTCATGACATCACTTCTTCTGAGTGACATCGAAGCGGCCCTACGCGACAGTTGGGGTGCGGACACCTTTCCGCCGGACTCGACGAAGCCCTGGCCGCCACAGAACCCCGCCCGGGGTCAGTGCGGCGTCACCGCGCTCGTCCTCAACGACCTGCTGGGCGGGGAACTCGTACTCGGAGAGGTCCACGTCGACGGCGTCCGGGTCGACTACCACTGGTGGAACCGCCTGGGTGCGGGCCTGGAGATCGACCTCACCCGCGAGCAGTTCGCACCGCACGAGATCGTGACGGAGGGCGTCGTCACCGCCAGGCCACCGGAGATCCGCCGCTGCCGGGAGGAGTACGAACTGCTGCGCGCCCGCGTGTTGAAGAGGCTCGACGAGCTGGCCGGCGACCGATCGGCGGCGGCCGTTCACGTCACGTCCTAGACGTCGAGCCGCCCGCACATCCCGAACCTGCCCCGCTTGGCGGGCTCTTCGGAGCGTACGGCGGCCCGTGCCAGGTAGTCGGCGTCACCGCGCTCCAGCCGGTCGAGCTGCGCGCCGGTCGCCTCGGCCGCGGCCGCCGCCCCTGCCCGCCAGCGCTCACGCCACCGCGCGGCCAGGGGCCGTACGAGCGCGACGGCCGCGCGGTAGAAGGCGGCCAGCGGCTCCGGGTCCCCGTCCCGCGTGGCCTCGGCCAGGTCGCGGCGGTGCCGGGCGGCGGCTGCCAGCTCTGCCTCGCTCCCTTGCGGCGGCAGGGCGACGGCCGCGCGGTAGGCCTCGGCATCGACGAGCAGCGGGAGCGGCAGAGTCTGCACGGCGCCGCGCCCCGCGGTCACCGCGTACCCCTGGCGGCGCGGTGGAACTCCCCATCCGCACCTGACCTGTTCCGTGGGGAGTCCTTCGTACGACGCGGGCGCGGCGGGTGGATTCACCATGGGAAAAACACTACGGCCCCCGGTGTCCGAGGACACCGGGGGCCGCCCCGCGTCCCGGCTGCCTTCCCCCACGAAAGGTCACCGGGACTCCCCTGAGTGTGGATCAGGGTCGGATCTCGTCAGAAGGTCAATGCGGCACCCTCCCCGAGACCAGCCTTCATCGTGCACCGGTTGGAGAAGGTGGCGGACCAACTGACATGCCTGCCGTTCCATACTCCGTCGGCGGTCACCGTGACCGGCTGCCACTCCTTGGTACAGATGGCGTCGGACGTGTCCCTCACCAGGTGGCCGAACTGGCCCCCCGCCTTGGTGAGTTCGGCACACGCGGCGGCCGCCGAGGGGTGGCTTCCGGCGGGGCGCGGCGCACAGATCAGCGTCACTGCGCGCTCGACCGCCGCGGAGTTGGCGTCCTCGCCCTGGCCGACCGTGAGCACCAGGGCGGACGGCGCGTAAAGGCTCGTGGGCCCGGGGGCCTCGGCCTGCGCGGTGCCTGATGTCGCGGCGAGGACGCAGGTGGCAGCCGCGGCGGTTGCTCCCATCGCCCTGAGGGTGCGACGCATGGTGGACTCTCCTTCGCTCGATGCGGTTGATGACTGCGCTGAGGAGTCTTGCCGGTGCGGAGAGTGAGTGCCAATACGGATGGTCGATTTCCGGATGTGTGCGTCCGGTGGACGGTGTCCGTACGGACGTTCGGGCAGCTCAGAGGTGGTGGGGCGAGGGCGTGCCGACTGTCCAGCATATGGACCAAGGTCACTGGTATAAACGCCAACTACCCTCTGACCTGCATCAATAGGAAATTGGTTCTTTCTTCGACCATTCGCATCGACCGGAAATCATCGCTGGCTGAAGAGATTCTCGGGACCGCCGACGGGTGTCCCCGTCACCTCACACTTGCGGGTGACCGTTCTTCCGCCGCCGGGTGGCGCCCGGGGTGATGCGCGCCGGGTTGGCGGCCGTGCCCTCGGTGCTGATCAGTACGACGGTCGAGTCGGCTCCGATGCCCAGTTCGGCGCGGCGTCCGGCGCTGCCCTCGCCGGTGAGGGCAGCGCGCACCCCGGCGAGGGACGCGGCGCCGCACGGCCCGGACGAGACACCCAGGCCCGCCAGGTCGCGCACGGCCGCCGCGCTGTCGGCGTCGGTGACGGCGACCGCCGCGTCCAGGCCGTCGCGCAGGGCGGGCCAGGCGAGCGTCGACGGCGTGCCGCAATTGAGGCCGGCCATCGCCGTGACACCGGTCGTCACACTGGTGAGCCGCCCGGCCCGCAGACTGGCCAGCAGGCAGGCGGCCGCCTCGGGTTCCACCGACAGGAGCGCGGGAGCCGGGGCGGCTGGAGCGGTAGCGGTGGGCCGTCGGCCGCGGTAGTGCGTCACGGCGGCCTGGGCGAGAGACCCCACGCCCACCGGAACGGCGACCAGAGAGGGCGACCCGGCGCCCGCCGCTGCCAGTTGGGCGTCGATCTCGGCGAACAGCGTCGCGTACCCCTCGACGATCAGCGCGGGAATCTCCTCGTAGCCGTCCCAGGCCGTGTCCTGAACGAGCACCGCGTCCGGCGCCCCGGCAGCGTCCGCCGCCCTGCGCACCGCCGCGTCGTAGGACCCGGCCACGGCCGTGACCTCGGCGCCCTCGCCCTTGATGGCGGCCACGGCCGCCGGGTGGACGCCTTCGGGGACGAAGACGTGGGCGCGCCGCCCGAGTCGCCGCGCCATCCGGGCCACGGCCCTGCCGTGGTTGCCGTCGGTGGCGGTGACCAGGCGCAACGGCCGTCCGCCCGAGGCCGCCGACGGGCCGTTCTCGCGCCGCGCCAGGATCTGGTGGATCGCCCAGGACGCGCCGAGCGCCTTGAACGCGGGCAGGCCGAGCCGTGCCGACTCGTCCTTGACGAAGACCCGCGCCACCCTGAACTCGGCGGCGAGAGAGGGGAGTTCGCGCAGTGCGGTGGGCGCGTAACCGGGGAGCGTGGAGTGGAAGTCCTGTGCCTGCGCCGGGACGGAGGCGCAGGTCCATGCCCGCGCGGCGGGCCGCGCGTACCAGGGGAGGGAAGCGGCGGCGCCGGCCACGGAGTCAGTCTGTCGGTTCGTCATGGGACCAGCCTGCGGCTTTTCAGCTCCGCGAGAAGGCCAGTACCGCCGCCAGGTTCATGGGCTGCCGCGTCGAGAGGTAGACGTACGGCGCGCCGCCGTAGGCGTCGCGCAGCTCGATGCGCAGGGCGGTCGGGATGTAGGAGCGCAGAAGCAGCATCGCGTACGGGTTCGCCCTGACCGTGCGCCACTCGAACGCCTCCCGCTCGTCGAGGATCTCCGTCGCGCCGAGCGCGTCGATCGGGATGGTCCGCTCGCCCACGACGAGGGAGCCCGGCGTCACGAGGATGCGCACCCTGCCGTGCGCGTGCACGATCGCGGCGGCCACCGTCATGCCGATCACGGCCACGGTCACCGCGGTGATCGCTCCGAAGGGGATCGCCCCGATCCCCAGTCCCGCTCCGCCCAGTGCGACCAGGGCCCACCAGGAGCGGGGGACGCTGAGCCGCTCTTCGTAGATGTGCATGCCCGAATCCTGGCAGGGGCATCGGCCGCGGCGGACAGAGGGTTCCCGTCGCGCCGCTCTCCTGCCGCCGGTGTGCGCGGAGAGGCAACGCGGAGGCGCTGGTTGCCGTCCTCGAAGAGGCAAGAGGGGCACATGAGTTCGCTCGTGTGTCCTGAGGAGAGTGATCAGGAGGAGGACCACTTTGAGACGTGTCTCACGAGTGGCGACCACAGTGCTGGCGGTACTCGCGCTCGCGGCGGTCACCCCGGGGGCGGCGCACGCGCTGCCGTCCGCCGACGCCCCGCCACCCGCGTCGCCCGCCCCGCCGGGCGGCCATGACCAACTGCCGGAGGGCTGGCGCCTCGCGGGTGAGGGCAGCGGCAAGGAACTGGTGTGGGCCTCGCCCGAGCCGGTGCCCATGGGAGACGCCCGCGTCGAGTTCTACGCCGGGGAGAAGCTGCTCGGCCGGCCCGAGGCCGCGCGGGACCGCCGCTCGTTCCGGCTGCCGCTGGGCGCCGCGCGCATCGGACCGGTGAAGAAGCTGCGGGTGCTGGCCGGCGGGCGCCGCCTGGACGAGGCGGGAGCCGGGCAGGAGTCGAACGCCGCGCGCCCCGCGTCGCCCGCGGCCCTGCCTCCCGCGAACGAGGTCGACCCGGGGAAGCCGGGCCGCTACCGCACCGTCAGCGGCGCGTACACCCTGAAGTCCCAGCGGCTGCCCGGCTTCCCGGAGCCGGTGGAGATGCGGGCCGACGTGGTCGGCCCTGCGGACGCGCCGGGGAAGCGGCCGCTGGCGCTGTTCCTGCACGGCCGTCACTACACCTGCTACGGCGCCGGGGACGGCCAGGACGGCAGCTGGCCCTGCAAGGCCGGCACGAAGCCGGTGCCCAGCCAGTCCGGCTACAAGCGGGCCCAGAAGCTCCTGGCCTCCCAGGGGTACGTCACCGTGTCCATCGCCGCCAACGGCATCAACGGCCAGGACCACCTCGCCGAGGACGGCGGCGCGCAGGCCCGCTCCTCGCTGGTCCGGCTGCACCTCGCCCGCTGGGCGGACTGGGCCGAGCAGCGGGGCGACGCACCGGCGGCCGTGCGCGAGGTCGCGCCCGCGGACCTGTCCCGTGTGCTCCTCGTCGGCCACTCCCGTGGCGGCGAGGGCGTCAACAGGGCCGCGCTCGACAGCCTCTACGCGCCGCCCGCCGACCAGGACGGCTACCACGGTCCGGTGCGCTGGAAGATCCGCGGCAACGTCCTGATAGGCCCCACCATCTTCGGGCAGAACCCGGTCCCCGACGTCCCCTCCGCGACGATCCTGCCCGGCTGCGACGGAGACGTCTCCGACCTCCAGGGCGAGATCTACGTCGACGGGACGCGCCGTATCAGCGGCGGCACCGCCCTGCACAGCGCGCTCTACATGGTCGGCGCCAACCACAACTTCTTCAACAGCGAATGGACCCCCGGACAGGCGAAGGCGCCCGCCGCCGACGACTTCCAGGCCGACGGCACCGACCCGGTGTGCTCGCCGGGCAAGAAGACCCGCCTGACCGCCAAGCAGCAGCAGACCGCGGGCGCCACGTACATAGCCGCGGCGGCCCGGCTGTTCGTCGCGGGCGACGACCGGGTGCGCCCCCTCCTCGACGGCTCGAACCGCCGTGCTCCCTCGGCGGACCCCGCGCGAGTGCTGACCCACGCCGTCGGAGCGCGCCGCACCGAGGCCTTCCTGCCGGACGCCTCGACTGGAGTCAAGGGCGGGCGGCTCTGTGCCCAGGTGCACCCGGACGCCGCCCGCGCCTGTCTGCCGCCGAACACGGCGGGAGGCTCACCGCACTTCGCCGGGTGGGAGGTCTCGCCGGAGCCCGGCCGTGACGCGGTGGCGATGCGCTGGACGCGGGCCGGCTCCCCGACGCGGATCAGCCCCGGCCGCCCGGTGTCCCTGGCGGGCGCCAAGGACGTGGCGCTGCGGGTGATCGTGCCGCCCAACACCACCGGCACCCGGCTGGACGTCACGCTCGTCGACGCCTCCGGCCACCGCGCGAAGCTCGGCACCGCCCGCGTCGACGGGCTGCCGGGCAGCGCTCGGACCGCCTCGTACTGGGCCAGAGAGGTCCGCGTGCCGCTGACCGCACAGGCCCGGGAGAAGCTGGACCTCAAGCGGGTGAAGACCCTGGAACTCACCCCGCGCAGCCGCTCAGGCAAGGCGTGGCTGATGGACGCCTGGGGCCGGCGCCCGGGCACGCCCGCGGTGAAGCCGGCCGCGCTGCCCCGCGTCGACATCGGCCGGCTGACCGTCGACGAAGGCGACTCCGGGGTGCGCACCTACCGGGTTCCGGTGAAGGTCTCCGGCACGGGCAGCGGCCAGGTCCGCCTCTTCGTTCCCCAGCCGGGCTCGGGCCAGGTCACGCACCGCACGGTGACGGTGCGACCGGGCGCCCACGACATCGACGTACCGGTCGAGGTACGGGGCAACACCCGCTACGGCTACGACGTCACGCAGGACGCGTTCGTCAAGGCGGTGCGCGGTGCCGTGGTCGGCTCCCACCACGGCGGGGTGACGGCGCGGAACGACGACCCGATGCCCGAGGTCACCCTTGAGCCCGTCGCCGACCGCGTCACCGAGGGCAAGCCGCTGAAGTGGCGGATGACGCTGGCGGAACCCGTCGACGTGGACGTCATGGCCGGGCTCGCCTTCCTGCCGGTCGACGGCGGCGCCGAGCTGTCCACGCTCGACGTGGACCCGCGCTGGCTGAAGGACGAGGCCGGTCAGAAGCCCCGCCCTGAGCGCGCGCTCTCCAAGATGTGGGAGGACGGCGAATCCCTGTTCCTCACCCTGCCCGCGGGCAAGAAGAGCGTCGAGGTGCGCGTGCCCACCATCAAGGACGGCGTGCGCGAGCCGGACGAGTTCCTGAAGGCCCAGCTGCTCCCGTACGACGAGAACTGGGAGCCGAGGGAGGGTCCGGTGGTCACCGGCACGGTCCGGAACGCCCCGTAGCGCGGCGGGTGGCCGCCCCGGCGTGCGATCAGCCGGGCCGGCCACCCTGTCAGCTCCATGGATCTACCGGCGTCTCCGCCCCGAGCGCCGACTCGATCGACTCGGCCGCGCGCAGGCACAGTTCCTCGCCGAAGCACGGGCCGATCAGCTGCACCCCCTGCGGGAGGCCGTCGACCAGGCCGACCGGGACCGCGACCGCGGGCAGCCGGAGGAAAGTTGACGGCGACCGTCACGCGGAGCCAGTCCACGATGCAGTGTGCCGCTTCGACACCCGCCCAGGCGCGGGCGATGCGCTGCCGGGGCGTGGACATTTCGGCGTACGCGTCCAGGTCGGGGGCGGGCACCAGCTGGAAGATCAGCTCCATGAAACGGCGGCCGTCACTCGCCATGAGATGGGCCCACCCGCACGGTTCGTACCGCGGTTCGTACCCCTGCGCCTCCAGGATCACCGCCGCGCGCCGGACGGCCTCGGTGACCGACGGGAGTCCCCGGGCGCGGTGGCCGGATGCGTAAGGTTCCTCCATGTCCCTCTCGTCGAACGCCCCCTGGAACGCCCCCTCGAACGCCCCTGATCTGCAGCTTCTCGGGCCCGAGCACGCGCCCGCCCTGCTCGCCTTCGAGGAGGCGAACCGCGCCTACTTCGCCGCGTCGGTGCCCGACCGCGGTGACGCCTACTTCCGGGACTTCGCGGCGCGGCACACCGCCCTCCTCGCCGAGCAGGCCGCGGGGGTCTGCTTCTTCCACGTCCTGGTGGACGACGCGGGCGCGGTGCTCGGGCGGGTCAATCTCGTCGACGTGGCCGGCGGCGGCGCCGAGCTCGGCTACCGGATCGCGGAGCGGGCCGCCGGGCAGGGCCTGGCCACCCGCGCCGTCCGGCAGGCCTGCGACCTCGCCGTCACCGCGTACGGCCTCACCGAACTCCGCGCCGCGACGACGTTCGACAACCCGGGCTCACGGGCCGTGCTCGCCCGCACCGGCTTCGTGCCCAGCGGCGACATCCGGCTCGACGGCCGCCCGGGGACCAGCTACCTGCTGGCGCTCTGACGCGTCCGGGCTTTCGGGCCTCTGGCCGCCGCCCGGCTGCTGGGCCCGCTCCAGGAAGCGGAGCAGCTCCACCGGGAAGGGCAGGACGAGGGTGGAGTTCTTCTCGGCGGCGACGGCCACCACGGTCTGGA
>NZ_JBSFRK010000020.1:0-112327 GCF_053589195.1 Streptomyces sp. NPDC003379
CCCCTGACGGGGCGCAGACGTCCGCGCCTTTTGCGGCGGGGCATGAGCGCCCCGATAGGGGCGCGGGGAACTGCGCGACCAGCCACGACGCACCCGCAGGCACACCTCGACGCCTACGCCCTTCGAAGGCCCACGCCCCTCGAAAGGCCCACGCCCCTCGAAGGGCCCGGTCCCTTGAAGGGCCCCCTACCTCCACTCCACCGAGACGTCCTGCGTCTCGACCCGCATGCCCAGCGGCACGCGCCACGCGTCCACGCACACCGGCCAGGTCTTCTCCTTCTTCCCGCCGGGAGCGATCGGCACGGGCAGCCGTACGGTCGACTCCACCGTGTCCCAGTCGACACCGAGCGCGCCGATGATGTGCGTACCGAAGGTGACCGTGCCCGAACGAACCGGTGAGCCACCGGCGTTGCGAAAGGTGACCGTCACTCTCTCGCACCAGCGCTTGTCCGCGGGCTCGCGCTCCGGAGCGCCGACGCTGAGCGCGGCGGGCCCGCCCGGTGGCCTGGCGGGGCCAGGCTTCTCCGTGCCCGGGGGCGATGGGGGCGATGGGTGCGATGGGTGCGATGGGCGTGACGGGGACGAGGGGGGCGGCGGACTGCCCGGGTTCCCCGCCGACGGCCCGGCGCCGGAGCCGCCCGGCCCCGCCGGGCCACCGGGCGGCGAACTCCCTTGTGCGGTGGGCGGCTTCCCCTCCCTGCCGCCCTCTCCGCTGCTCTCGGGGGCGCCCTCGTCCGATCCGGGCGGCGCTCCCGCCGAGTCGCCGCGACCGTCCTTGGCGCCGCCTTCGGAGTCCTTCGTACCGCCGTCGGCCCCGTCCAGCGGGATCAGCCTCACGTCGCCGGTCGGGCCCACGGCCTGGTCCGGCGATGAGCCGCCCGCGCCGCCCGCGCCGCCCGCGCCGACCGCCCCGGTCGCCACATAGCCATCACCGCTCTCGCCACCGCACGCGGCAAGGAGTCCGCCGAGGCACATCACGGCCGCCGACGCACCGAGCACGTTCCGAACACCACGTCGCATGGCGGCAGTGTGGCTGACGGGCTGTCAATTAGGAACCCCGTCAGCAACACCGGCCACGCGCCGCGCTGTTGAGGGGCAGTCGGGGCTCAGTCGGTGCGCCGGGGTCAGTCCGAGATGAGGCCGTCGCGCAGCTGCGCCAGCGTCCGCGTGAGCAGCCGCGAGACGTGCATCTGCGAGATGCCGACCTCCTCGCCGATCTGCGACTGCGTCATGTTGGCGAAGAAGCGCAGCATGATGATGCGGCGCTCGCGCGGCGGCAGCTTGGCGAGCAGCGGCTTGAGCGACTCGCGGTACTCGACGCCTTCGAGGGCCGAGTCCTCGTACCCGAGCCGATCCGCGAGGGAGCCCTCGCCGCCGTCGTCCTCGGGGGCCGGGGAGTCGAGCGAGGAGGCGGTATAGGCGTTGCCCACCGCGAGGCCGTCGACGACGTCCTCCTCGGACACCCCGAGTGCCGTGGCGAGTTCGGGCACGGTCGGCGAGCGGTCGAGCCGCTGGGCCAGCTCGTCGCTGGTCTTGGTCAGCGCGAGCCGCAGCTCCTGGAGGCGGCGCGGGACGCGCACCGACCAACTGGTGTCGCGGAAGAAGCGCTTGATCTCCCCGACGACCGTCGGCATGGCGAACGTCGGGAACTCCACACCCCGTTCGCAGTCGAAACGGTCGATCGCCTTGATCAGGCCGATCGTGCCGACCTGGACGATGTCCTCCATCGGTTCGTTGCGGCTGCGGAAGCGGGCCGCCGCGTACCGCACGAGCGGGAGGTTGAGCTCGATGAGCGTGTCGCGTACGTAGACGCGCTCGGGGCTGTCCTGGTCGAGTGCGGCGAGCCGCAGGAACAGGGAGCGGGACAGGGTCCTGGTGTCGATGGCTTCCGGGGCCGTTGAGCTCTGAAGCGCGTCGGGTGCGGAATCGCTCGGGCTCTTGGTGAGCGTGAGCGTGAGCACCTTCGAGCTGCCCTGGTCTGCGGACATGCCACCCCCTTGAGGTCGCGGACGGTCGCGGCGGGCGCTCCCGTCGGAGGAACGCAGCCTCCACCTGAATACCGGAGGTGGGGCTACGGCAAACGCGGTTCCAGCAGAATGTCACATGTCGGCAACACGCTGTAGTTACTTGTCGACAAACAAGGGTGACATCCGTGCAGGAAAGAGGGGGTCTGGGGCTTTTAAGCGAGCGGTCCCGTCGGGAACAGTCCCGACGGCACTCCACTCGATACGGTTACGCCTCGATCCGATTTGCGGACCGAAGTCGTGCGAAGCTCCTGGCCAGGAGTCTCGACACATGCATCTGGGAAACGCCCAATTCGGCGCTGATCTGTGATTGCGTCAGATTGCTGTAGTAGCGGAGCAGCAGGATGCGCTGTTCGCGCTCGGGCAGTTGGACGAGGAGATGGCGTACGAGATCACGGTGCTCGACGCCGTCGAGCGCGGGGTCCTCGTAGCCGAGCCGGTCGAGCAGACCGGGCAGCCCGTCGCCCTCCTGGGCCGCCTCCAGCGACGTCGCGTGGTAGGAGCGGCCGGCCTCGATGCAGGCGAGCACCTCCTCCTCGGTGATGCGCAGCCGCTCGGCGATCTCCGCGGTCGAGGGGGAGCGCCCGAAGGCGGTGGTGAGGTCCTCGGTCGCCCCGGTCACCTGCACCCACAGCTCGTGCAGACGGCGCGGCACGTGGACCGTGCGTACGTTGTCGCGGAAGTACCGCTTGATCTCGCCGACGACGGTCGGCATCGCGAAGGTCGGGAACTGCACCCCTCGGTCCGGGTCGAACCGGTCGATGGCGTTGATGAGCCCGATGGTCCCGACCTGGACGACGTCCTCCATCGGTTCGTTGCGGCTGCGGAAGCGGGCGGCGGCGTACCGCACGAGCGGCAGATTGGCCTCGATGAGGGCGCCGCGCACCCGGCCGTGCTCGAGGCTGCCCGGCTCCAGCTCCTTGAGCTGGCCGAAGAGGACCTGCGTGAGGGCCCGGGTGTCGGCACCGCGGGTGCTTCCGGTCCCGGTGCTCCCGGTGCTCGGCGCGGTCTTCGCGGGTGGAGCCTCAGGCGCAGTACTGGCCGGCACGGTCAACGCCACCCCTTCTCAGTCAAGCCCGGTCGAGCTCGGTCAACTCATCCATCAAAAGCGGTCATAGCATCACAAGACATGTGCACTGTGTGCAAGCACCCGATAACTACGTGTTGAGGGGCAAGTTGAGGCCGGGGACGCGGAACGGCCCCGCACCGTAGCGGTGCGGGGCCGTTGAGGAAGCTGCTCGATCGGGCGGCTCAGAACCCGTCGTCAGAACCCGTCGTCAGAACTCGTTGTCAGGACTCGACGTCAGAACTCGTAGTCGGCGATCACCCACGTGGCGAACTCCCGCCACAGCGCGACGCCCGCCTGATGGGCGGGGTGCTCGATGTACCGCTTCAGCGCATCGGTGTCCTCGACCGCCGAGTTGATGGCGAAGTCGTACGCGATGGGGCGGTCGGTGATGTTCCAGTCGCACTCCCAGAACCTCAGCTCCGGAATCTGTCCGCCGAGGGCGCGGAAGGCCTTGACGCCCTCGACCACGCGCGGCTCGTCGCGCCGCACACCGTCGTTGAGCTTGAAGAGGACCAGATGGCGGATCACGGGCACTCCTTGGAGAGGGCTGGGGCTCGGCGGCCTCGGCGGCTGCGGCGGCCGCTCAGTCCTTGCCTCCGTTGGCCACCCACGTCATGAAGTCGCCGATGCTCTGAGCGGCGCTCGAAACGCCTTCGAACCCTATCTGCACGTAGTCGGCGGCCTTGGCGGGGTCAGTGATGATCACGTAGAGCACGAAGACGACCACTACGAAGAGGCCGAGCTTCTTCCACTGCACTGCCACGATCTGGCCTCCCCTTACCCGCGCCCCGTGTGACCCCTGTGACGGCGGTGAGTCTATCCCGGAGCGCACCCACAGGCTTTAAGGACCAACGGCCCGACGACAGAGGCCCTTTGCCCGCCTCCCTCAGGAACTTCCCAGGCACTTCCAGGAACGACGAAGGGCCCGTCCAGATGGACGGGCCCTTCGTATGCAAGAGCGGTAGCGGTGGGATTTGAACCCACGGAAGGGGGTTACCCTTCACTCGCTTTCGAGGCGAGCTCCTTCGGCCGCTCGGACACGCTACCGAGAAGAACTCTAGCCCAAGATGGGCCGTGGTCAGAAATCCGTTTCGGACGCCACCACCGGAGGCTGCCGCGGAGGCCCGGTTCAGCGGCCCCGGCGGCCCTCGCGGAAGAAACGCGTGAGAAGCCCGGAGGCCTCCTCCGCGAGGACTCCGTGGATGACCTCGGGCCGGTGATTGAGCCGTCGGTCGCGTACGACGTCCCAGAGCGAGCCCACCGCCCCGGCCTTCTCGTCCCGCGCGCCGTAGACGACCCGGTCGACGCGGGACTGCACGATCGCGCCCGCACACATTGTGCAGGGCTCCAGCGTCACGACGAGCGTGCAGCCGGTGAGCCGCCACTGCCCGAGCCCGGCGGCGGCCTCGCGGATGGCGACCACCTCCGCGTGCGCGGTGGGGTCGCCGGTCAGCTCCCGCTCGTTGTGCCCGACCGCGAGCACCGTCGTGCCGTCCGGAGCCAGCACGACGGCACCGACGGGAACATCACCGCCCCTCCCTGCCAGCTCGGCCTCGGCCAGGGCGAGCCGCATGGGCGCCCGCCAGTGGTCGCGTACGGGATCGGGTCGGTGTTCGGGTTCGCGTTCGGGTCCGTTTGCGGTGAGGTGGTCCACACCGGGGAACCTAGCGGACGGTCTCCAGCACCTCCGCCGCGCCGAGGATCTCGGCGATCTCGTTGAGGGCGTCACCGGGCCGGAGGCCCAGCAGGTCCTTCTCCGGCACGCCGAGGTCGGTGAGGATCTCCGTGTCGCCGAGCGGGCCCGTGGGCACCGCGTCGCCGGTCTCGGCGGGCCTCTCGTCCCCGTCGTCGGCGGATTCCTCCGGTTCTGGTTCTCCGTCCTCCGTACCGTCGAGGTCGAGGGCCTCCAGGTCGGCGACCGTGTCGTCGGCGCCCGGATCGCGGCCGAGCATCTCGTCGGTGAGGAGGATCTCCCCGTACGAGCTGCGGGCGGCCGCGGCCGCGTCCGAGACATAGATGCGAGGGTCCTCCTCGCCGTCCACGCGGACGACGCCGAACCACGCTTCTTCCTGTTCGATGAAGACGAGCACTGTGTCGTCGTCGTAGTCGGCCGTGGCTTCACGGGCCAGTTCGGCCAGATCCGCCAGGGTCTCCACATCGTCGAGCTCCGTGTCGCTCGCTTCCCACCCGTCTTCGGTGCGCGCGAGCAGTGCGGCGAAGTACACCGTGACTCTCCCACTGGTCATAGGCAGTGCCGGTTGGCGGTTTGGGGTCCCCCCGGCGAGGTCGGGGAGCGGGGATCGCTGTGCCGAGTCCCGCCCATTCGGAATCGTGGCAGAAACGGGGCCGTCAGGAGAGGTCTTCGGGCCGCTGTGTCCGCGTCGGGTTCGTCCGGGGCCCTCGCGGGGCCCGCCGCACACCGGGCCGGTCACGGCCGGTCACCAGCGGAACGTACGCATGCGCATCTGCTGACGCATCCGTGCCGCCCGGGCGCGGCGCGGCTTGACGCGGTCGCGCAGCTCGATGGCCTCGGTGCGTTCCCGCAGGAACTGGGCGCGGCGCCGGCGGCGCTCGGCGCTGGTCTCGTCTTCCGGATCCGCTTTGCGCTCCGCCATGGGCCACACCACCTCGGTTCGTACGTCCCCACCTTCCCCCGGTCGGCCGTATTGATGCCAGCGCGGGGCGGGGGCCGGGCCCGGTTACTGTTGATGCCATGCGGATCCACGTCGTCGACCACCCGCTGGTGGCGCACAAACTCACCACGCTGCGCGACAAGCGCACCGACTCCCCGACCTTCCGGCGCCTCGCCGACGAGCTGGTCACCCTGCTCGCGTACGAGGCCACCCGGGACGTGCGCACGGAGCAGGTCGACATCAACACCCCGGTGACGAGGACGACGGGCGTCAAGCTGTCGTACCCGCGTCCGCTGGTCGTGCCGATCCTGCGCGCCGGCCTCGGCATGCTCGACGGCATGGTGCGGCTGCTGCCCACCGCCGAGGTGGGCTTCCTCGGCATGATCCGCAACGAGGAGACCCTGGAGGCCTCCACGTACGCGACACGCATGCCCGAGGACCTCTCCGGGCGCCAGGTGTACGTCCTGGACCCGATGCTCGCCACGGGCGGCACGCTCGTCGCGGCGATCCAGGAGCTCATCAAGCGCGGCGCCGACGACGTGACCGCCGTGGTGCTGCTCGCCGCCCCCGAGGGCGTCGAGGTCATGGAGCGCGAGCTCGCCGGCACGCCGGTGACGGTCGTGACGGCGTCGGTCGACGAGCGGCTCAACGAGCAGGGCTACATCGTGCCCGGGCTCGGCGACGCCGGTGACCGGATGTACGGCACGGCGGAGTAGCCGCGGTCAGCAGTTCTTTCCGTCGCCGCCGGAGCGCGTGGGCGTCGGCATGGGTTTGGTGAGTTCCGCCAAGGCCTTGTCGGCGTCCTCTTTTTTGGCCAGATCCTTGAACTGCGTGCCGATGATCAGGTCGACCTCGCCGCCCTCGCGGCCGTCGGTCTTGCGCTCGGCGCCCGCGAGCTGCGTGCCGAGTACGGGGAGCGCGGTGTCGGCGGCCTTCTTGGCGCCGAGCAGTATCCCGGCGCCCTTGACCTTCTTGTCGAACTGCTCCGCCGCGTTGCCGACCTCGCCGATGGCGAAGCCGCGCTTCTTCAGCTCGTCCGCGGTGCTCTTGGCGAGGCCGCTGCGGGGCGTGGCGTTGAAGACGTTGACGGTGATCTGGGCGGGCTTCGGCAGCGGCTTGGCCTTGGGGGCGGCGCTCGTTGTGGGGCCGGCCGTGGCGGCGGGGTCCGGCTTGCTGTCGCAGTCCGGGGTGACCGGTGCCGCGGCCGACGCCTTGTCGCCGCTTCCGGTGAATACGTGGATGAGCTGCAGCGTGCCCCAGGCGATCAGGCCCATGGCCGCGGCGGACGCGATGACCGCGAGCACGATCCTGCGGCGCCCGCCGGTGCGGCGCATCCGCGGATATTTGGCTCCCGTGATGCGGTATTTGCCGCCCATGCCGGGGGGAGTGAGCATGCTCATGGGCGCAGCGTAGTGCGGCGTGGCGGTGCTGCCTACTAGATGATCATCGACCGGGGGACAGTCCAACCCGAAAGGCCCAATGGAGCCGACGCGGTCAGCCCAGTTCGAGTACGCGGGCGTGGAGCACCTGGCGCTGCTGGAGAGCGGCGCGGACGGCGCGGTGCAGCCCGTCCTCCAGGTAGAGGTCGCCCTGCCACTTCACGACGTGCGCGAAGAGGTCGCCGTAGAACGTCGAGTCCTCGGCGAGCAGCGTCTCGAGGTCGAGCTGCCCCTTGGTCGTCACGAGCTGATCGAGGCGGACCGGGCGCGGCGCGACGTCCGCCCACTGCCGGGTGCTTTCCCGGCCGTGGTCGGGGTACGGCCGGCCGTTTCCGATGCGCTTGAAGATCACACGGAAAGCCTACCGGTCAAGACTCTCCGGGCGCAGCCATGGTGACGGAGTGCGGGTCCGGGAAAAGACACCGTAAATCGCGGCAAACCGGGAAGTCTCAAGGCGGGAACAGGCGCGGAAGTGAGCGAAAGCCGGCCGAAGTCGTCCACGCCGGGGAGCGGGAACCGCTCGAACGAGTCAGTGGCGGTGGTCGGGGTGACGGACGGGGCCAGGGCTGGGGCAGGGCTGGGGCAGGGCTGGGACCGGCTGGCCGGGGCCGGCGCTCGGTGGGCTCGGCCTTGGGCTTTGCGGCTTTGGCCGCGGCCTTCAGTTCTTGTGTGCGGGCGCGGACCTTGTGGAGGGACTCCGGGCCCGTGATGTCCGCGACGGATCGGTACGCCTTCGGCGGGCCGTGGTCACCGGCGGCCGCGCGCCAGGAGCGAGTGCTATGGAGTGGGCGTACCGCACGGCTCTGCGCGGTGCCGGCGAAAAGGCCGTGCGAGGGGTGGCGTGCCGCCAGTAGCCTCGCGGTATGTCTACGCCCCGCATTTCCTAGCCAGGACACCGCTCTCACGCCACCCGTGTGTCCATTCGCTATTGCGGAGCGTTACCCCATGATCACCGTACGAGGCATCGATGTACGCGTCGGCGCCGGACTTCTGCTGTCCGGCGCCGACTTCCACATCGCCCCTGGCGACCGCATCGGCCTGGTCGGCCGCAACGGCGCCGGCAAGACCACCCTGATGAAGATCCTCGCGGGCCGGACGGCCCCCGCGGCCGGCACCGTCGCCCGCACCGGCTCCGTCGGCCACCTCGCCCAGGACCCGGGCGCCGCCGACCCGGCCGTCACCGTCACCGACCGCGTCCTCTCCGCCCGCGGCCTGGGCGAGGCGGTCACCGCGCTGCGCACCGCCGAGGCCGCCATGGCGGACGCCGCGAGCCCGGCCGCGCAGGAGCGGGCCATGGCCGCCTACGTCCGCGCGGACGACCGGTTCCAGGCACGCGGCGGTTACGCCGCCGAGGCGGAGGCCGCCCGGGTCGCCGCCGGGCTCGGGCTGCCGGAGCGGACGCTGCGCCGGCCCGTCGGCGAGCTGTCGGGCGGTCAGCGGCGCCGCGTCGAGCTGGCCCGGATCCTCTTCTCGCAGCACGACACGCTGCTTCTCGACGAGCCGACCAACCACCTCGACGCCGACTCGGTCGGCTGGCTGCGCGGTTACCTGTCGTCGTATCCCGGCGGTCTCGTGCTCGTCAGCCACGACACCGGGCTCCTGGCCGACACCGTGAACCGCGTCTTCCACCTCGACCCACGGCGCGCCGCCATCGACGTACACAACACCGGCTGGCACACCTACCTCGCCCAGCGCGCGGCCGACGAGCGGCGGCGTACCCGCGAACGCGCCAACGCCGAGCGCAAGGCCGCCTCGCTGCGCGCCCAGGCCGACAAGATGCGCTCGCACGTCGCGACCGCCACCGCCGCGAAGAACATGGACCGGCGTGCCGGGCGCATGCTCGCCGGGACGGAGCCGGTGCGGCGCGGCGAGAAGGTCGCGCGGATCCGGCTGCCCGAGCCCGCGCCGTGCGGCCGGATGCCGCTCGGCGCGATCGGCCTCACCAAGTCGTACGGGTCCCATCGCGTCCTCACCGGTGTCGATCTGGCCGTCGACCGGGGGAGCAGGCTCGTCGTACTCGGGCTGAACGGGGCCGGGAAGACCACGCTGCTGCGGCTGCTCGCCGGGCGTGAACGGCCTGATGAGGGGCGGGTCGTCGAAGGGCCCGGGCTGCGGCTCGGGTACTTCGCGCAGGAGCACGACACCCTGGAGGGCGCGAAGAGCGTGCGGGAGAACCTCGCGGGCGCCGCCCCGCAGCTGACCGACGGGGAGGTGCGGCGCGTGCTGGGTTCCTTCCTCTTCGGCGGGGACGATGCCGACAAGCCCGCCGCCGTGCTCTCCGGCGGCGAGAAGACCCGGCTCGCGCTGGCCGGGCTCGTCCACTCGGGCGCGAACGTCCTGCTGCTCGACGAGCCCACCAACAACCTCGACCCGGCCTCCAGGGACGAGGTCCTCGGTGCCGTGGGGACGTATCCCGGGGCCATCGTGATGGTCACGCACGACGAGGGCGCGATCGACGCGCTGCGGCCGGACCGGGTGCTGTTGCTTCCGGACGGGGACGAGGATCTGTGGGGACCCGACTATCGGGAGCTGGTCGGGCTGGCCTGAGCGGTTCGTGCGGTTGGTTAGTGTGGCGAGGCATGGCGACCAGTGGTTCGGACGCGTATTCGGACGAGTACGTGGCGGATGCGTATGTGGCGGATGCGTATGTGTCGGACGTGTACGTGTCGGATGCGTACGTGCCGGACGCGTACGTGGATGACGCGTCGGCCCCGTCGGTCGGCCGCGCGGCGCGGGTGATCGCCGCGCGGTGCGAGCCCCGCGTGAACGAGCTCGCGCGGCGCATGACGCGGGACGCCTTCGCGCGGCTGCGTGGTTACGGCGAGCTGCCGTCGGACGTGCGGGACGTCGAGATCGCCGCCACCGCGCGGCACGGGCTGCGGCTCTTCCTCGACCGCGTCGCGGGCACCGGCGAGGCGCCGGGCGATCACGAGTACTTCCGGGTGCGTGCCGCCCAGCGCGCGGACGAGGGCATGCCGCTGCACCTGCTGCTCAGCACGCACTGCCTGGGCACGCAGGTGCTGTGGCGCGCGCTGCGGGACGCCACCCTGCCCGGCGAGGAGGCCGCGCTCGCCGAGCTGAGCGACTACCTCTTCGGCGTGCAGGAGCGTGTCGTGGCCGCCGTCACCGAGACCTATCTCGACGAGCAGGCCGCCATCGTGGCCGAACGCCGGGAGGAGCGGCGGTCGTTGGCGCGGGCGCTGCTGTCGGGGGCCCGGCCCAGGGACGGGGAGGCCGCGGCACCCTACGAAGAGGGTGCGCTCGTCCTGTTTCTGTGGGTGCCCTCGGGAGGGGGCGGGGTGGGGCGGCCCGTCGCCGTGCGGCGGCTCGTGCGGCGGCTGCAGGCCACGCTGGACCGGGCGTTCGGCGTCGCCGTGCTGACGCTCATGGAGGGCGGGGGTGGACACGCACTCGTCCCGGGTGTCGTCGACGTACCCGTGGAACTGATGGCGGGGCTCAGGGAATTCTGCGGTCCCGGGCTGCGTGTCTGTGCCGCGGTGGCCGGTTCCGTCGCGGAGATCCCGCGGGCCGCCCGCACCGGCGAGGAGGTCGTACGGGTCGCCCGTGCCTGCGGCCGCGCGCCCGGACTGCACCGGCTCGACGACGTACTGCTCGAATACCACCTGTCCCGGCCCAGCGCCGGCAGCGACCGGATAGCCGCGCTGCTCGAACCGGTCGCCGACCGGCCCGAACTGATCGAGACCCTCCGCGCCCATCTGGAGCTGCGGCAGGACCGCCGGGCGACCGCGCGCCGACTCAGCCTGCATCCGAACACGGTCGACAACCGGCTCGCCCGCGTCTCGTCCCTGACCGGCCTGGACCTCACCTCGGCACGCGGCGCCGCGCTCGCCCTCGCGGCCCTGCTGCTGCGAGACGTCACCGATGCGGTGCCGGGTGGTGGTCACGCCGGGGGACGCGGGTCATCTCCTCGGTGAGACGCGGGGCATCTCCTCGGTGAGGGGCTCCTCGTCCGCGCCGCTGTGCTTCCATGCTCCGATGAGACGAGACCGTGCCGCTGACGCGGCGGATGGCCACCCCGTTCTGCGGGTACGGGAGCGGGCCGGTGAGCGTGAGCTGGAGGCGTGCGTCGGTGTGCTCGCCCTGGTCCACAAGACCGACGGCTACCCCGTCAACTGGCCTGCCGAGCCCGCCGACTGGCTGGCCGATGCCGGTGCGCTCGGCGCCTGGGTGGCGGAGCTCGACGGGCGGGTCGTCGGGCACGTGGCGCTGTCCCGGAGCACGGCGGGGGACGCGGCTCCCGGGCTGTGGAGCGAGCGCGCGGGCGTGGACGCCGAGGCGACGGCCGTGATCAGCCGCCTCTTCGTGGCGCCGGACGCGCGCGGCCACGGCATCGGCGCGCTGCTGATGGGCCGGGCGGTGCGGGAGGCGCGGGCGCGCGGCCTGCACCCGGTCCTGGACGTGGTCTCCTCCGACGCCTCGGCGGCGGCGCTCTACGAACGTCTGGGCTGGCAGCTGCTGGCCGTCGTGGAGCAGGAGTGGGGGCCGGGGCAGCGGGTCTCCTTGCGGTGCTATGCGGCGCCGCCGGCCAGTGGGGGGATGCCGTGAGCGGTTCTTCGCTGGTGGTGTGATTGGACGTTTTCGGGAAGCACGGCCTCCGGCTCCGCACCGCTCCCGCCGGGCGCCGCTCCCACCCCCACCGCCACCGACGCCGCGGTCCGCAACGCCTCAAGCAGCCCCCGCAGCGCCGGTTGGACCGGTGACGCGGCCCGTACCGCGGCGTGGATCGCTCTGACCGGCTCGGGGCCCCTGACCTCTCGTACGACCACGTCGGGACGGTGCCCCGTGGCCAGGCCCAGTTCGGGGACGAGGCTGACGCCGAGGCCGGCGGCGACGAAACCCTGGGCCGTGGCGTAGTCACCGCTCTCCACCACGAAGTCCGGCGTGAAACCGGCCGCCGCGCAGGCGTCGAGCACCGGGTCCAGGCACGGACCCGGCGTCTCGCCCGCGACCCAGGGCTCCCCGGCGAGGTCCGACAGATCAAGGACCGGCCGCTCGGCCAGCCGATGGCCGCGCGGGAGCACCGCGCGGTACCGGTCGTCCAGCAGATGCACGAACCGGACCCCGTCCACCGCCGCCTGGCCCCGGGGCCTGACCACCAGCGCCAGATCGGCCCGCCGCGCTTTCACCTCCGAGACCGGGTCGTCCGGCTCGAAGAGCTTCAACTCGACCTGTACCCCGGGCTGTTCGCGCCGCAGCGCGGCGAGCGCCGGGGCGACGAGGGGAGCCCCTGCCGTGGCGAAGTACCGCATCGAGACGCGGCCCGTCCGCCCCGCCCGCAGCTCGGCGAGCGCGGTCTCCGCCTCGGCGGCGTGCCGGCCGATGACCGTCGCGTACTCGGTGAGCACGCGCCCCGCGTCCGTGGGGCGCACCCCGCGGCCGTTCCGCTCCAGGAGCGCGATGCCCGCCTCCTTCTCCAGGGCCGCCATCTGCTGGCTGACGGCCGAGGGCGTGTACCCGAGATTCCGGGCCGCCGCGGTGACCGAACCGCTGGTGACCACCGCCCGCAGGATCTGCATGCGCCGCATATCAAGCATGACTCCAGTGTGCAGCACTGTGCAGTGCTGCTTAATTCAGGCTCCAGATCTTTTCGCTTGTCTTACGAGTTGGCTCACTGGACCGTAAGGGGAGGGGCGTACGCCCGTACGCCTGTACGCCTGTACGCCTGTGTCCCGATCAACCCCAGCCAGGAGGCGAACCGTGCTCAGCGGCCCCCGCGCCACCCCCGTCCGCATGGCCGTCCTCGCCCTCCTCTGGGGCTCCGGCTTCCTCTGGATCAAGATGGCCCTCAACGGCGGGCTCGCGCCCCTGCACCTCACGATCATCCGGTGCGCGCTCGGCGCGGCCGTCCTGCTCGTCCTGGCCCGCGCGGCGGGGCAGCGGATGCCGCGCGACCGCAAGATCTGGGGACACCTCGCCGTGGCCGCCTTCTTCTGCAACGCCCTGCCGTTCTTCCTCTTCAGCCTCGGCGAGCAGACCGTCGACTCGGGCGTCGCCGGCGTACTGAACGCCACCACCCCCCTGTGGTCCCTCGCCATCGGCCTGACGCTGCGCACCGAACGCCGGTTCGGCCCGCTCCGCCTCGTCGGCCTGCTGCTCGGCTTCGCGGGTACGCTGCTGATCTTCGCGCCCTGGCAGCGGACGGGGCTCGCGAGCTGGGGGGCGCTCGTGCTGCTCGCCGCGGCGGTCAGTTACGCCGTCGCCTTCGCCTACATGGCCCGCCACCTCATCGCCCGCGACGCGGCGCCGCTCGCCCTCTCCGCCGCCCAGCTGCTCGCGGCGACCGGGCTGACCACGCTCGCCCTGCCCGCCGCACCGGCCGGTTCGTCGTCCCCGACGCTCACCGCGATCGTCGCGGTCGTCATCCTGGGCACGCTCGGCACGGGCATCACCTTCCACCTCAACTCCCGCCTCATCGCGGACGAGGGCCCGACCGCCGCCGCCAGTGTCGGCTATCTGCTGCCGGTGGTCTCGGTCGCGCTCGGCGCGCTCGTACTCGGCGAGGAGATCGGTCCGCGGGTCGTCGTCGGCATGGTGGTGGTGCTCGCGGGGGTGGGGCTGAGCAGGAGCCAAAAAGGGTGGCGGGCAACGGCCGGGGTGGGATCTCTCGGGGCATCCCCGACTTCCTCCGCGTCCTCCCTCTCGCCGGTACGCAGACGCCGTGAACTGTCTGGCCGGTAGGTCCCTGCCGCGTGCCCCCGGGGCAGCCGGGTCCTCCCGCCGCTGCGAGCGCCCCGGCGAGGACGGGCAGCCCCGGCACGGTGACGAGCAGCCCCGCTCCGAGTGCGAACGCGGCCACGGCGACGGCGAAGCTGGCCCGGCGATCTCGGCAGGCGGCGAGATCACCACGTGGCCGACCTCGCGAAAGGTGGCGGCGGCGAAGGGCGCGCGGTGTCAGTGAGGCGCGATGCGGGAGCCGTCGGAGAAGTCGCGAGACCGGTCCGAGAAGTCGCGGGAGCCGTCGGAGAAGTCGCGAGACCGGTCCGAGAAGTCGCGGGAGCCGTCCGAGAGGTCGCGTGAGCCGAAGGAGTAGAGCACCTGCGGCTCCCCCCACTCGACGAACCGCTCCACCACCCGCGCGCCGAGCGCTTCGAGCAGCTGCCGGGAGCGGGAGTTCGCCTCCTGGGTCACCGCGACGACATCGGTGCCGTCGCTCGCGGACGCCAGGACCCGGCCCGCCGCCGCGCCCGCCGCCGCGCCCACCGCCTCGCGTGCGTAACCACGCCCCCAGTGCTCAGGCAGCAGTTGGTACGAGATCTCCGCGCGCCCCTGCCGTGCCGCGGGCTCCACGGTCACCAGGCCGAGCACGACGTCATCCCGCGCGCGTACGACGGTGAAGGCCCCCGGGGCCCCCACGCACCGCCGCTCCCGCTCGCGCACCACGTCCTCGGCCACGGGCCCGCCGAGATGGCGCCGCACCTCGGGATCCGTCCAGAGCCGGGACAGCTGCGGCACGTCGGCGCGCTCGATGGGCCGCAGGACCAGCCGCACGGTCGTGAGGACGGGCGGGACGGGCGGGACGGTCGTGACGTTGGTGACGGTCGTGACGGTGGTGGGCGGTGTCACAGCTCCACCCCTCTCCTCGCGCCCCGCTCCCGCAGCCACGCCGCGACCTCGTCGGCGCCCGCCGCGACCGCGATGTCCAGCGGGGTCATGTCGTCGTACCCGACCCGGTCGAGCGCGGCACCCCGCTCCAGGAGACAGCGGGCGGTGAGCAGTTGGCCGCCGTGGCAGGCGCCCCAGAAGGCCGTGTCCAGGTCGTCACCGGTCGGCGGGCGTGCCGTCAGCCGGGCCCGGACGCGGTCGAGGAGGCCGAGCGTCGCCTCGTCCTGCAAGGTGGTCCGCGCCCCGTGCTCTAGCAGCCGCCGTGCCGCCCGCCACTGGCCGAACCCGCGTGCGTCGGCCAGCGGCGTGCCGCCCCCGATGACCGCGCCGCTCGCCTCGATGTCCGCGCCGGCGGCGATCAGGGCGTCCAGCGCCGCCACGTCGTCGCTGCTGGCCGCCCAGTGCAGGGGCGTCTCCGCGTGGGCGCCGACGAAGTGGGCGTCCGGGTCGGCGCCCGCCGCGACCAGGGCGGCGATGACCTCGGGCCCCGCGGGGAAGTGACCCGGCCAGTCCGTGGCGATGTGCAGCAGGCTGCGCGTCCCCGCGGCCTCGCCGTCCTGCCTGATCCCGGCGGAGGCGAGGCCGGGGTCGGCATCGAGCAGTTCCTGGAGCGCGGGGACGTCACCCGTGCGGATCGCCCCGGTCACCGCGACGGCCAGTGGATCCCGCGCGTCGAGAACTGTCATGCCCGACCTCCTGATCGACTGCCGCCGATTCTGTCAGCGGCCACTGACAACGGGGGTCGGTTACCCGGCCGGGGGAATCACTGTCCCAGGCATCGGCCGAACGGGTGTAAACACCCCCGAAGGCCCATGAAGGCGCCACTAGCATCCGCGGACATGACCTCTACCACTGCCGTAAAGCCAGAACAGCAGGGCTCCCTCCTGGGCACCCTCGTCATCACCCCGTGGGCCAATGGACCCGCGGCCGACTCGGACGGCCCCGTGACGCCATTCCTCCTGGTGTGTTCCCGGGGGGATGGCCGTGACGGGCCGGAAGCGGGCACGGAGGCGCTGCGGGCCGAGCTGGAGAAGGCCGGTCTCTCGACCGGCGGCACGGTGACCGACCTGACGCGTGAGACACGCGGTTCGGTCTCGCTGCTGGTGGAGGCCGGACAAGCGGTGCTCAGCCTGCCCTTCCTGCACGTCCAGTGCCCGGTCTCCCCGCAGTGGCAGCAGGCGGCCCACGAAAGCGGCACGGCCTTCCTGATCTGCGCGACGCGCCCGTGGCCGGAAGTCGTGCAGGGAAAGCCGGTCGGCGCGGAGCAGTTGCGGGCCTTCGTCTCGGACGAGCAAATGGTGAGGACCAGCACCCGGTGCCTCCTGCCGGTGCGCCGGGTGCGCGGCTGACGCGCGTACGCCCCAGTTGCCGGAGTGGCGGCCCGTTCTCGGGCACGCCGCTCCGGCATTGCTTTGACAGGCATTGGCTCTGGGAGTTTCTGGATTCGGGCGGTTCTGAATTCGGGGGGTTCTGGATTCGGGTGGTCCGGGATTCGGAAAAAACTGTGCCCCGGGTCGCGGAGGATATTCCTCCGCGACCCGGGGCGATCGCCGGATTCCACTGAGCCGATACCTGCCTCAGATCCACCAGGTAGTGGTCACCCTCACAGTGCCGCTGACGTACGCGTGGTACCTGGTTGTTCTGGTGCCCGGTGCCGGCCCGGCAGAGACTCAGACGCAGAACCTCAGTTGACGACCGTACCCAGAACCGGCAGCGCGGGAGCCGAGGAGTCGTCCTCGACGTGCGACTTCTGGCGAATCTCGTTGCACTGGAAGGCGCGGGCCTCGTCCAGCACCTCGACCGTGATGACGTCGATGTCCTGAACGGTCGGGCAGATGTCTCGGATGACCTCGATGTTCTGCGAGTAGTGACCGTGGGTCTCCTCATCGGCCATGGCCGGAGTAATAGCCATACCGGTCGCCGCCAGGGTCAGCATGGACCCGGCCAGCACCTTCTTGTTCTTAGAGTTCATTTTTCTGAGCTCTCCTTCCCGGGGGATATAGCACCCGGTCTGGGTGCCGACGCCGGACCCAACCGCCGAGCCGGGCCAGAAGTTGCGCGAGACGGGGGGCTTTCACCCATTTGCATCCTTGCGCTGTCCAAAAGTCTGATCACGCTATGGTCGATAGACGTATTGATGCGGTAACTGGGTGATTGTTGCCCGTCCGGAGAAACGTCACCACGGAACGCAGTGTTAGTGATTTCGCTGGCGCACTCACTGGGAGACGCCCACATATGCAGGAAGGTACACACCATGAGTGTGAAGAAGATTGTCGCCGGCTCGATGCTGACGCTGACCGCTACCGGCGTGGCCGTTACTCCGGCCATGGCCGACGAAGAGGTACACGGTCACTACTCGCAGAACATCCAGGTAATCCGAGACGTCTGCCCGACCGTTCAGGACATCGACGTCATCACGGTCGAGGTGCTGGACGAGGCCCGCGCCTTCCAGTGCAACGAGGTCCGTCAGGGTTCCAAGGTCGATGACAGCTCGTCCGCCCCCGCACTGCCGGTGCTCGGCAAGGTAATCAACAAGTAGTCATTTCTCGCATAGAGGCAGCTGGGCCCCGGGTCGCCGATACAACCGCGCGACTCGGGGCCCATCCATTTTCCGCATCACACTGCGCGGTCGGCTAATACGACACCGGTTCGCCCCGCGGCCGCTATATGTTGCTGCAAAAGGGTGAATGGGTTTTAAGCGTCGGAACCCCGGCATCTGCAAGGCAGTTAGAGGGACTGTCGGCGCTTACTGAAAGCGCCGCAGCTACCCGGACGCCAGGAAGGCACAGAAAAACCATGAACGCCAAGAAGATTCTCGCCGGCTCGATGCTGACGCTGACCGCCACCGGCATGGCCGCCACTCCGGCCATGGCCGACGAAGAGGTGCACGGTCACTACTCGCAGAACGTCGAGATCATCCGCGACGTCTGCCCGACCGTTCAGGACATCGACGTCATCACGGTCGAGGTGCTGGACGAGGCCCGCGCCTTCCAGTGCAACGAAATCCGCCAGAAGTCGCACGTCAAGGACGACTCGGGCTCCCCCGCGCTGCCCATCCTCGGCGCCGTCATCGACTGACGCCGACGCAGTCCGGCGGTAGGCGAGGCCCTGCTACGGACCCGGGGCCGCTGTTCCCACAGCGGCCCCGGCGTTTGGTCTCTCCGCACTGCTTAGTTGTTACGGCTCCTCCGCCGTGGGCGGGTGGGGCCGTCGCTGTTTTGTCGAGCGGCTCGGCACATAGATAACGGCTCTTCACGGACTGTTTTCCAACCGTCCGTGAAGAGCCGTAAAGACCGCGGTTACTCAGCGGTTGGAGCCGCGGAACCCGCCGTAGTGGCCTTCACCGCTGAAGATTCCGGCGCCGCTGGAGCTCTTGACGACGTCGAACTTGCCACCACCCCATACGGCGGCATACGGGCGCTTGTCATTCTCCATGCCGCGGTCGTCGGCAGAGGCCGAGCTCGTGCCGACTGTCATGGCGGCTGCGACGATGGCAGCGCACGTAATAGCCTTCTTGATCATCTTCACCCTCTGGTCGAATGTCCGTGCTGCCCCGGGTGTGGGGAAGCATTTGCGGCAATTCTTCCCAGTTCACCGGACTTTCGAGCCCCGAGACAGCCGGGCCCACACCTTCGAGAGTGGACATTGGGTCATTTGGACGCGGCACGGCCGGAATACGTCCGACCGAATGGTGCAACCACGGGTCACGAAACTCCAGAAATTACGACTCATCGCTCCTCGTACGTTTAGACGCGTCCTCTAGACGCGTCCTCCCGCCCTCTCCGCGGCCGGTGCGACATCAGGTCCCGCGTGCCACATGCCTCGTCCGTCCCCCCGATCGGGAGAGGGCACGCGCCCCGAGCGGCACCGGCGGGGAACTGGAGCAGCCGGGCGGGCGGGGACGCGGCCGCCTCGCCCTCGACGTACCGGTGCCCAGCATCGCGACGCGCGCCTCCGGACGGTCCCTCCGCTTCGTCAGTCGGCATCTCGTTCTGGACGCGACGCACAGAGGCCTGCGCACCGCCGTGCAAGCGCGGCTGCCCGCTTGGCTGCGCGGAGAGGGGAGCGGACGATGGCGGGAGCTGGGCGACCTGGCCCTCCTCCTGCAACGGGCCGACCAGACCGACGAAACCCTCTCCGAGCACGCGGGCGGCAGGTGACGCGACCAGGCTGAGCCCACACAACGACGAAGGTCCCGACCGCTGAGCGGTCGGGACCTTCGTCTGCCCTTGCGGGCGGGTGCGGAGGATACGAGATTCGAACTCGTGAGGGGTTGCCCCCAACGCGCTTTCCAAATGTTCGTCTGGGGGTTCAGGGTGATTCATCGGCGTCCTGACCTGCACCGGAAGGAGCGGTGGGATGCCCGGTGGACGGTGCTGAACAGGGATGAACGAGACCAGAACTGAGACCAATCAGGGCACGGCTGCCAAGGCCACTCCGTCGCACGGGCGCCTCTGGCCAGCCCCGCTGCAGCTTTGTGCGCCCCGAGTCGGCATTACACAGGACCGGCTGGCCGTTGCTGCGGGCTGCTGGATCACCCTTCCTGGAGCCGGATCGCCATCACGGTTCCGTCGGGGCGGATGGACACAGCGTTCCACTGTCCTGATGTGCTGCGGTCCGGCCACTGCCCTCGCATGGCGTGTACCTCGCTTCGGTATTCGTTGACGCGCCCGTGGCGGAGGTGCGTGTAGAGACTCTTTTTGAGTCCGGAAAACGCCTCTACTCGGATGCCATTGAGGCGGTAGATGTGATCGGTACCGACGAAGTCGATGCCGTGGATGCGGTGTTCCTCATCTCGCAGCTTGGCCGTTTTGGCGTGGACGTCGTGCTGGAAGTGGCGTCGTCCCTGGTCCTTCGTCAGGTACTGAGCGGTGGGTATGCCGCCCCCGGTGAAGGCCGTGAGGGTGGCTGCTTCCGTCCGCGCCAGCACGATGCTGAACCAGTCAAAGTCGTCGGGCAGTACCTGGTACCCGGGGACGGTTGTCTTCCCGCTGTCCGTGGGCCGCACGACATCGGACGGATAGTTCTCCTGTTCCAGGGCGAGGTTCAGGTCGGCTGCTGATGCTTCTCCGGAGGGGCGGAGGACGGTCGTACCCGGCCCCTCCAGGATGTGCAGGGCGAGGCTCTCCTTCTTGGGGATCTCTGTCCCGATGAGCAGGTACGGGACGGTGCCGTAGGGCCCGATATGCACGGACTCCACGTGAGCGCTGGCCGTGCTGAGTTGCTTGTGCACCTGCTGAACGCTGCTGTGGGTGCCCTTGGAGGAGACGAGGAGAACCTTGGACGGCTGCCCCGGTTGCCAGGCTTCGACGAAGAAGTGGGGCCGTCGCTGCAGCGGTTCGGGGCGCGTGCCGGTGCCGGAGTCGGTGCCGCGGAGAGCCCAGCCGGCCTTCAGCGCAACATCCGCCGGGATCACGGAGACCGAGTGATCGGGGTAGCGGGACCTGACCACGTTCTCGGCCAACAGTGAGGCGAAGCCGGTGCCGATTTCTCCGGACTGGGTCGCCTTGTAGAAGCGAAGAAGATCACGCCCTTCGGACGACAGCTGCAGGTAACGGCCGTGGTTGGCTTCCAGGGCCTGGCTGTAGCGCAGACTTCCCCAGTGTTCGGCCAGTCCTCGTCCCGCGCCTTGGCGGGCCGACGCGGCACCGAAGCCGATGGCGTGGATGACCTGCCAGGGCGTGAGTGTCAGTGTTCGCGGCGCTGTCCGGACGGCTCGGTAGTCGGTGCGCCGGCGAAGGGGGCCCCGCCCCTTTTCTGACCGCTTCTCGTCCTCGTCCTCAGCGGCCTCGGAGACCTGGGCGGCGAGTTCGGTGGATGAGCGGACCTGGACGTGGGAGGTGGTGCTCAGCTCGTGGAGGATCTCGGCGACGGCTTTGGAATGGTCCTCGTTCACTGGCAGCCCTTCCATCGATGTGATGTGGCGTGAGCCGGAGGACTGTAGGACGCATCAGGGGAGCACAATCAAGTGCGCACGAGGGGCGCAGGCCGGTATTCGGCCAGAGGCCCGTCGAGGAGCGCTCGGACAGCGCCATGTAGGGCCCCGTGTTGAGACCCCCGGGCCCTGGCACGCGGCAGTTCGAGGTTCCACTCTTCGGCACACCGCCGCGTGGGCTATGGGCACGGTGCGACAGCCCGTCCTTCCACGCGCCAACTGGCATCACGAGGGTGCTTGGGCGAACGCGACCCAGCGGGCGGGGCAGGCGTGGGCGGTCTGGACTCGCTGGGGAGAGGAGAGAACGGACCGGGAATGTCAGACTGGTCGTCTACTGTCACCCTCTGATCAGCCACCAACTAGCGTTCCAGGGCGGGGACGTGTCCGAGAGGTGCGACATGGGTGTTCAGTACGAGGCGCGGTTGCGCGACATGTTGGCTGACCGCTTGTCTCTCCTGGAGCCGAGCCTTCAGCTGATCGAAACGGAATTCCCGCTACCCAATGCTCACGGAACGCGCGGGCGGATAGACATCCTGGCCCGAGATGGCCACGGATCTTGGGTGGTGATCGAACTGAAGCGATCCGACTCGACCTCGGGTCGAGCCCTCCATGAGGTCACGAAGTACGCCGAGCTGTTGCAGCGAGAGATGGGGCTCCGCAAAGACCGCATTCGCGCGATGATTGTCTCCACCACGTGGCGCGAGCTTCGCGTACCGGTCAGCAACATGGCGCGCGACTGGGCTCACGATCTGCGCGGGTACCAACTCACGTTGGACGACGACGGTGTCCCGGTGTGTGCAGACCGCGTGGAGTTCCTCGAAGCAGCGATCCCCCCACAGGTGACCCCGCATCACTTCATCTACCTGTACAACTCCCCGGAGGATAGAGAGCGGGGCTGGTGCGAGGTTCTGGCTAGAGCTGCAGAGGCAGGAGCTGATGATCTTCTGGCAGCGGATTTCCAGCGCATCTCGAAGAGAGACAGCGTGGTCGCACCGTACGGCCTGTACTTTGCGATCGGGCGTCTGGATCCGGACCGAGCACCGGCATGGCTCGACGACGGCGAGGCAGATTCACCCGAGGAAACCGGGGGGTACCCCCTGGAGTATGCGGCTCTTTGTCACGTCACCAGCAACGTTTTCGCAGCTGGCTATGACACAGCCCGCCCGGGCTTGCTTCGGAAGCTGGCAGAGGACCCGCATTGGGAGATCGAGGGCTACCGGACGGCAGGTGAATTCGCCAAGCGCACTTCGCTGGACGAGAGGGATCTTCTCCGGGACCTGAACGGTGACGACGAGGGGATCGGTCAGGTCCTCTACACAGGATCCGCGCGAACCACGGACCGTGGAAGATGGCCTGCTTTCCGGGAGGAGAGCAGAACGTGCATGGCGAGGAATCCTGATTGGGCGAGGCTCGTGGAGCGGTGGCTGGACGACGTCTCGGCCGATGGCGTGGAACGCGATGTCATGCTTCATGTGTACAACCCGTGTGACCTGATCACATCGTTGGTGCACGGATGGCCCGACAAGCTCTCAACACTCGTTCCGATGACCTTTGGGACGGCATTGGCTACTCCGGACGGAGACCACCGCACGATCCGTGGCTCCCTCTACTGGGACGGTTTTGCCTACCCCGACATGGCCGACCGGGTGCGCCTGGTCTATCGCGATGCCATGCACTGGCAGACTCATCGCCTCATGGATGAGACCTGGGTCGCCGATCTTGATCTCCTGAGAATGCTCGGACTTCGCTACGTACTTATCGAGCAGATCGGAGGAAACCCGCTCCTTGTGTCAGAGGCGAGTGAACTTCGACTCCACTTCGTTCAGGACGAGGTCCTCCGTACTCTGCCGATTCCCTGTGAGGGGGCACAGCTCCGCGACGCGGGTTGGAACGGCGCCTACTCGCTCGATACGTTCCTGGAAACGTACGAGGACCAGATCGACACGTTGGTTGAGACCTATCGAACCGGGTTTCATTTCGGGGCCTGAGGCTCCTCGGCCATCGGGTTCTGCCTGCAGGAGGGTCAGGACACGGGCCGTACGACTGCTGGTCCTGTGAGGAGCCACGTGCGCGGAAACGGTCTGGTTCGGCAGTACGGACCACGGCGGGGCTGGCGAAAGGATGATGGTTGTCGAGGTCATGTCCCGGCCTTCCTGCTGCGCTCTACTTCTCGAAGAGGTGGGGGCGCCATCCTTGGATTTCCTCGTCGAAGTTTCCGTTGTGTACGCCTTGCAGAGCGGCCGTGTAGCCGATATCGATGGCCTCGTTGATCAGCTGCTGCAGTTCCGTCGGCAAGTGCAAGAGTTGATGTCCGGCTTCCGAGCAGAGGTTGGCCGCAGCATGGCCGGCGGCCTGGGCGTGCTCGCCGGGAACTGTTGCGGCATACATGTCCGAGATGGTTTGGGCAGCGTTGTTGATCTCTTCCTGCGGCGCCGAAGCCATGGCGGTCAGTCACCGCGTGGTGACGGCGATGGGGAACGTCGTCCTCGTACTCCGCTTTTACCGACTGCGCTTCGGAGGCGAGGTCGGGGTGATCCGTGATCCGTCGGCATCGGCCGCACCTTGGAGGACGTCCTCCCAGTCGGTGTGCCGGAGCCAGTCCTTGCCCATGAGGTGGGCGGTCCACCACACGAGGTCTGCCCAACTGCGGCAGCGGTGCACCTCGACGGCGTACGCGTTCGCGTGGGGCTTGGGGTCGCACGCCGTGTGGTGCACTCGCCATCTGGCCGCGTCGGGGTACGACATCAGGCTTGCTGCGTCGTAGGAGCGAACCCCCAGGCCCTCCTGCTTCGTTTCGAGGAGTTCCCAGGCCATGACGTTGGTGGAGCACTGGTCGACTTCGGCCATGTCGACCCAGAAGCTGCCCTCGCCGTCGGCTACGGCTTGTGTGCAGGCGTCGCAGATGGCGGCCAATTCATGTGCCACGGTGGGTCCTTGGGGAGAGTCGCTTCCTACGGGGCTGCCTCTGAGGATGGCTTCTCGCGCCGCTGGTGGCCAGAGGGCCTGCTGGCACGCGAGGTAGCTCGTGCGACCTCAGGGGTTGAGGAGGAGGGCCGCAGTGCGGAACGAGTTGCGTACGGCCGTCAGCGGCTCGCGGTCGCGTGTGTAGAAGAGCTTGTTGGTCAGGAGGACTGCCCAGCGGCCTTGGGCAGGGGAGATCCACATGCCGGTGCCGGTGAAGCCGTAGTGGACCCAGATGTCATCGACGGGAGTGGTGCCGGGGGCGGGGTGCCAGAAGAGGCCGCGGGCCGGTGAGAGCGTGCCGGTCTGGAGCGTCAACGATTCTGCCGTCCAGGCCGAGCCGAATGCTGCGAACCCGGGGCGCGACGAGGCACCCAGCATGTGACGCAGGAACGTGGCGAGGTCGTCGAGAACGGTGAAGACGCCGGCGATGCCGCACACGCCCTTCAGGAGGCGGGCGGAGAAGTCATGGGCGGTGCCCTTGAGGTGGGTGCCGGTGTCCTGGTCGAGTTCTGTCGGTGCGCAGCGGGCGGCGAGGTCGGTGGGGAGGGGGCCGAAGCGGGTGGAGGTCATGCCAAGGGGGCGCCAGGTTCGCTCGGTGGCGAGCTGGTCGAGGCGTTGGCCGGAGAGGTGTTCGGCGAGGTAGCCGAGGACGAGGGCGGCTCGGTCGGTGTACTCGACGGCTTCGCCGGGCTGGCGATGGAGGGGTTCGTGCAGGACGCCGTCGCGGATGTCCTGGGGGTCGGTGCCGTAGAGGTTCTTGAGCTGGGCTCGGAGGGGGAGGCCGGCGGTGTGGGTCAGGAGGTGGTGGGCGGTGGTGGTGCCCAGGGGGTGGCCCGCGACTTCTGGCCAGTAGGTGCCCAGAGGGGCGGTGAGGTCGAGTTTGCCGTCTTCCCACAGGGCGCCGATGGAAGACCACACGGCGAGGATCTTGGTGAGGCTGGCGGCGTCGAAGACGGTGTCCGGCTGCATGGAGGCGTGGGGCTCGTTGGGGTCGAGGGCCCCGGTGGCGCCCTGCGCCTGGATGCCGGCGGCGTCGCCCACGGCCCACACGGCGCCGGGGTAGACCTTGTTGCGGACGCCTTCGGCCAGGAGCTGTTCGATGTGGTCGGTGCTGCTGTGCTTCATGGTCTCCCTGTTCGCCGTGGGCATCCCGCCGGTCAGCGTAGTGACGCAGGCGGTGTGGATCGGGCAGTGGCGCGTGGATGTCGGCGGGCGGTGGGGGGGGGCTCGGTTCAGGTGAGCTGGTGGCCGAGATCGGTGAGGGATTGGGCTGTCGCCGAGAGCGGGTAGCGGGCGGCGTTCGCGTATCCCGCTTGTCGTAGGGCGGGGAGGAGGCCGGGGCTGGTGCGCAGGCGGTTCACATCGCGGGCTAGGGCGGTGGGGTGGGTGAAGTCGGTGGCTATGGCGGAGGCGGCGAGGGTTTCGTTGAGGCCCGGTACGGGTTGGTGGAGGACGGGGAGGCCGCAGGCTTGGGCCTCCAGGGCGACCAGGCCCATGGCTTCCAGGGTGGTGGAGGGCATGACGAGTGCGTCGTGTTCGGCGAATGCTCTCCACAGCTGGGGGCGACGGAGCCAGCCGAGGTAGCGGGCTCGTACGCCGGTTCGTTGCAGCAGGGGGGCCAAGGCCCGGAACTGAGCACTGGGCGCGGCGATGCTCAGCTCGACACCTTGTATCGGGGCCAGGCCCTGGAGCAGGGCCTCGACTCCCTTCTCCGCGGTCAGCCTTCCGGCGTACAGGAGCCGCAGGTGGCTGGTGACGGTCCGGGTAGGCCGGGGTGGCGGGGTCGTGAGCAGGTGGTCGGGGATGCCCCAGGGAATGTGAGTGATCTTGCGGCGGTCGGTCTGCGGGGCGAGATTCAGGAGGCGGTCGGCCATCGCGTTGGTGGGGACGACGATGGCGTCGGCGGCCCTCGCTGTTTCGCGCAGGACCTGGAGCTGGTCGCGGTGGGACTCGGCGAAGAGCAGGTCGGTGCCGTGGGCCAGGGCGATCCTCGGGTGGGCGGGGAGGGCTCGGAGCAGGGCGGCCGTGGCGCCGAAGGTGAGGTGCTGGAGGTGCAGGACGTCGACCTGGGACGGGTCTATCGCGGTGGCGAGGGACCTGCGGAGGGCGGTGACGTATCGGCCGAAGGCGGGGCCGTCCAGGCACTTTCCCTGTACGGACAGCAGGTTCAGGCCGGACGGGAGGTGGGGCCGGGGTCCTGGTGGCGCGAGCATGAAGGCTCGTGCGGGGATGAGCGGGGTGTCGCCGGTGTAGAGGTCGAGGAAGAGCTCGACGCTGCCGCCGGGGCTCCCGGCGGGCAGGTCCAGGGCGGTGGCGACGACCTGGCTCATGGTCGGCCTCCCGGCAGTTCCTCGTACAGGCGGGAGGTCTCGATCCCTTGGCTGGCCCGGTACTTGAGGCCGCACTGCTGGTAGCTCGCCGGAGTGCCGAAGGCGCGGAAGAAGGTCAGCTTCCCGAAGGTCATGAGGGGATAGACGCGGACGGGGCGTGCGGCCCGGATCTCCAGGGTCCAGCGGATGGCGTGGCCCTGGTGGCCGAGCGGTGCGGAGACGTGGACCCAGATGCCGAGGGCGCCGGTCGTGCGGTTGCCGTTGAGGAACTGTGCGTACGTCTCGGAGCCGGTTCTCTCGTGGGTGACGCCGAGGTACAGGGCGCCGGGGCGGAGCACGAGCCCCGTTTCGGGGATTGGGACTTCGGTGGTGGTCGTACGGGCCGCGGCGTCGAGGTGGCCTCCGCAGACGCGCAGGGTCTGGCCGAGTCGCCAGTCGTAGGCGTTGGGGGAGAACCGGGTGGGGTCGTACGGATCGATGGTGATCTCGCCTGCGGCGTGGGCGGCGGCGATGGCTGGGCCGGTGAGGATCACTGGGTCGCCACCTGGAGGGGAGGCGGAGTGAGGTCGCGCCAGTAGGCGGAGGGGCGTGGGCCTGCGGCGCCCTGGTATTTGCCTGTGTAGAGCGCGACGGGGCCGGCCGCGACGAAGAACATGATCTGGCCGATCTTCATGCCGGTGTAGATGCGCAGCGGACGGACCGGCGAGAGCATCAGCGTCCACTGCCCGTGGAAGCCCAGGTCGCCGATCGGCGCGGTGATTTCGACGAAGAGCCCGAGCCGCCCGACGGAGGAGCGGCCGAACAGTAAGGGGACGAAGGTGTCGGATCCGACCTCTTCGAGGGTGTGTCCGAGGTAGAGCTCGCTGGGCTGGAGGACGTGGCCGTGGGGGCCGATCTCGATCTCGTGGGTGGGATTCGGGGCGTGGGCGTCGATCACGGGCGCGGTGTACGTGAGGAGGGTCGGTCCGAGGCAGACGTTGTAGCTGTTGGGGTTCACCTGGGCCGGGGCGAAAGGAGTGATGCGCAGTCGGCCGTCCGCGACGGCTGAGGTGATCTCGGGGCCGGTCAGGATCATTGCCGTACTCCTCCGGTGAGGACGTGCTGGACGGCTTGGCCGAGAGGGAAGGCGGCCTGGTGGGTGTGTCCGCCGAGGAAGGTGATGGCCAGGTAGTCGGTGGTCAGGACAGTGCAGGGGTGGGTGGGGAAGGGAGCCGGCGCGGTCACCAAGGGACCCGTGGCGTAGGCCAGTTCAGCAAGATCGGGGCCGTCTCCCAGGTGGACGTGGACGAGGTGATTGCCGAAGGGTTCGATGGTCAGCAGGTCGCCTCGGGTGAGGGTTTCGCCGAGCGGGGTGGTGCGGAGGGCCGTCTCGTTCAGGACGATGGCTTCCGCGCCGAGGCCGGTGTGCAGGCGGGAGGCGATCTCCTGAAGCAGGGCTCGACGGTCGAGAAGACGGTTCGTGTACGGGGCGGAGAGGGTGCCCAGCGGTTCGGCGAGCTGCTGTCGGTAGGTCTCTATCTCCTCGTGGAGGGAACTCAGTTCGGCGGGCGGCCGGGGTGCCGTTGAGGGGAAGGTCTCCGTACGGGCGGCCCAGCCCGCGCCCACCGGTTCGGCGAAGGCGTGGCCGACGGCCAGTTCGGGGCCCTTGAGGACGAGGGTGTCGCCGACGTGCTCGGGGCCGTACCTCTCACTGTGGCAGTGGCCGGAGAAGATCACGTCGAGGAAGGGGCAGGCAGCGGCGATCTTCAGGTCCTCGTCGAAGCCCGTGTGGCTGAGCAGGACCCATGAGTCGGCTTCGTGGTGGTGGGCGAGCATGAGCTCGCGCAGGGCCTGGACGGGGTCGGTCACGCGGTGGCCGACGCGGTGCGCGTACGGGATGGCGTTGAAGGCTTGGACTCCGATGATCCCCGTGACGGCGACGCGCCGACCGCAGACTTCGGCGAGGTGGAGGCGGCGGAACAGGGCGTCGCCGGTCGTGTCGTCCACGGCGTTCGCGCACACCGTGAGGCGGTGCAGGTCGGGGTCGAAGTGGTGGGCCCAGCCGTGGTTTCCGGGGGCGATTACGTCGTACAGCGTGGTCAGGAGCTGGCGCTCGATGCTGCCGTTGCCCAGCTGGTAGTAGCCGCTGCCCTCGAAGAAATCGCCGCAGTCGACGACGAGCGAGGTGGGGCGGGCGGCGTGCAGGTGGGTGAGCAGGGGCAGTGCGTCGGCGAGGGAGGAGTGGACGTCGGTGGTGGCGACGATGCGCTGGAGTTCGCGGGTCATGGCGTGACCTCGCAGATGTCGGCGCCGAGCGCGCGCAGCTTGGTGGGGAGGTCGGCGTGGCCGCGGCGGAGCTGGTCGAGGCCGCCGAGGGTGGTGACGCCGCCCGCGGTGAGGCCGGCGACGAGGAGCGCGGAGCCGGTGCGGATGTCGGTTGCTTCCACGCCTGCGCCGGTCAGGCGTTGCGGGCCGGTGAGTCGGCATTGGGTGGGGGAGAGCTCGTGGATGTCGGCGCCGAGGCGGGCGAGCTGGGGGAGCAGGTTGTTGTGGCGGCCGGGGTTGATGCTGTCGGCGAAGAGGTGGGTGCCCGGCATGTTCAGGGCCAGGGCCATAAGCGGGGGTTCGAAGTCGGCGTCCAGGCCGCCGGGGGAGAGAGACGCGACGGCGCGGAGCGGGCGCTGGGTGGGGTGGTAGTTCTCGGCGTGGACGGTGAGGGTGGTGCCGTGGGCGGTGACAGGGATGCCGAGCCAGCGGAGGGCGGCGGTCATCGGTGCGATGTCCGTGCTCCGTACGCCTTCGATGAGGGCGTTTCCGCCGGTGGAGGCGACGGCGCAGGCCAGGGTGGCCGCTTCGACCTTGTCGCCGGGCACGGTCCAGGAGTGGGTGTCCTGGGAGGGGTACGAGGGCGGGGTCAGCGTGAGGAGGCGTTCGGCGGCGCGGGTCTCCCAGCAGGCTTCCCGGAGGGCGTCCAGGACGCTGAGGACCTCCGGGGAGAGGTTCGGCCGACCCAGGCGCAGGGGGCGGTGTGCGACGACCGCGCGGAGGAGGGCGGCGATGGTGGTGCCGCGGGAGCGGAACGGGAGCGTCAGCGACACCGTGCCCGCAGGAGTGCGTCCGGCCGTGACGGTGTAACCGTGGTCGTCGACCGTGGTCCGGTCGCCGAACGCCTCGTACACCTTGAAGTGCTGTTCCATGCCGCGCCCGCCGATCTGGCAGCCGCCGGGCCAGGGAAGAGCCGCCCGGCCGTGAGCTGCGAGCAGGGCGGGGACGAGGTAGTACGAGGCGCGGATACGGGCGGCGGTCGCGTGCATGTCGGGAGAGGGGCGGGTGCTCTCACCCGGTGTGGCCACGACCGTGCTCGGCTCGGCCACCGGATGTGCGACCCGGTGGCCGGTGTGCTGTAGGAGCGTGAGCATCGTCCGGACGTCCGCGTTGGCGGGGACGTTGGACAGTTGGACGGGCTGGCGCAGGGCGGCTGCCGCTGCCAGCAGCGGTAGGGCTGCGTTCTTGGAGCCGTCGACGGTCACGGTGCCGGTGAGCGGCGGGCCGGGGCGGACGGCGATCACGTCAGAGGCTTCGGAGGTGAGGGCGGGGAGTTGGGCGGTGGTCACGGTCAGCTCCTTGGGAGGGGAACGCGTAAGGACGTGGAGGCGGTCGGCCGTACGGGCAGGGAGATCTCGGCCCAGCAGCACTTGCCGGATGCGGTCGCCTCGACGTCGTGCCGGGCCGCGAGGGTGGCCACGAGGAACAGACCCCGGCCGTGCTCGCTGTCGGAGTCGGGCAGCTCCATGTGGGGCAGGGCCGAGCTGGTGTCGGTGACCTCGATTCGTACGGTGTCGTTGCTGGTCACGCGAGCGGTCACCGAGATGGGGCCGGGGCCGGCGTGCTGGACGGAGTTCGCGAGCAGCTCGGTCGCGACGAGGCCGACGGTGCCGAGGAGATCGCCCTCGTCCTTGCCGGACGTGTCGGCCTGAAGCCCCCAGCCGCGTATCCCGGCGAGAAGCCGGTGCCGTGCGTCGGTGACGGCGCGAGCCGTGCTGGGTACGGAGAAGCTGAGGTGTCGCTGTTCCACGGGGTTGCCTCCCGGACGGGTACGGCTTCCACGTAACCCGTGGCAGGAGCGGCCGGACCAGGGCCGGTGCCCGTGCGGCATCACTTATGCACGACCTGCATGCGCACCAAGTGCGGCTCAATTAGCCTCGGTTGAGCAGGCAGGATCGGCGACGGCGGAAGGGGCCGTGGCACAGATGGCCGATGCGTACGACGTACAAGGCGAAGCGAGACGGATCGGCGAAGAGATCCGTCGGGCCCGCGTGCTCGCGAAACGTACTCAGGCGGGCGTCGCCGCCGCGCTGGGCTACCACCAGTCGAAGCTGAGCCGCCTCGAACAGGGCCGCGGAACCGCCGACTCCCAGGTGGTGCGCGCGGTCGCCCAGGAGCTGGGCATCCCGCTCGCCGCCCTCGGCCTCGCCGCCTTACCGGACGCCACCGCCACCACCAGCGACCCCGAATCCGAGGACATGCACCGCCGTACCTTCCTGGCCGCGAGCGTCGCCGCTCTTGCGACCCCCACCCCGCCGATGCTCGGCCACCACACGCTCGTACAGGCACTTCTGCCCGGCCCAACGCCCTCTCCAGGGAAGGGTGGTGACGCTCTCGACGTACTCGCCGCCCGAATCTCCGCAGTCCGCCGCCTCTTCTCCACCTGCGACTACGCCGAGCTGCAACAGGTCCTCCCCGACCTGATCCTCGACCTCCGGCAAGCGGCCCCCGCCTCCACCGAGGCCACCGCCCTGCTCGCCACCGCGTACCAGACCGCCGTCAGCCTGCTCCTCAAACTCGGCGACCACGGCCACGCCTGGCTCGCCGTGGGCCGCGCCATGGCCGAGGCCGAACGCTGCGGCGACCCGATCATCCTGGCCTCCAGCGTCCGCGTACACGCCCACCTCCTGGCCCGCGAACGGCACACCAGCCAGGCCGTCACCCTCGTCCGCCACACCGCCGACCAGCTCACCGGCGCGTACGACCAACGCTCCCCGCGCTACCTGGCGGCCCTTGGCCTGCTCCTCCTGCGCGGCGTCACCGCGGCCAGCAGCGGCGGCGACCGCTCCGCCACCAAGGACTTCCTGACCGAGGCCCACGACGTCGCCCGCTACGTCTCCCTCGACCGCCCCGACGCCTGGGCCAACTTCAGCCCCACCAACGTCTCCCTCCACGCAGTCAGCGCCGCCAACGCCCTCGGCGACGCGGGCATCGCCCTGGAAACCGCAGGCCCCCTCATGCGCCGCCACATCCCCGCCCCCGAGCGCCGCACAGCCCTGTGGATCGAAACCGCCCGCGCCTACAGTCAGCAGGGCCGCCTCGCCGACGGTTACCAGGCCCTCCGCATCGCCGAAAGCTGCGCGGCACAAGACATCCGCCGCCCGGCCGTACGCGAACTCGTCGCCGACATGGCCGCCCGCGACCGCCACCGCACCCTGCCCGAACTCCACCACTTCAGCCGCCAACTGGGAGTCCCCGCGTGACCGACCACCACCCCACCGATGAGCCGAAGAAGCCCTTCCTGTACGTCGTGGTCTGCGCCGCCGGAGTCGCCCCCGACGTCCACCGCCTGATCACCGCCGCACACCAGCAGGGCTGGGACGTCGGCGTGGTCGCCACACCCCAAGGGCTCGGCTTTCTCGACACCGACGCGATCGAGGCCCAGACCGGCTACCCGATCCGGTCCGCCTGGCGCTCGCCCAGCGACCCGCGCCCGCTGCCGCCCGCCGATGCCATCGCCGTCGCGCCAGCCACCTTCAACACCATCAACAAGTGGGCCGCAGGAATTTCCGACACGCTCGCCGTCGGCATCCTCTGCGAGGCGTACGGCTTCGGCATCCCGACCGCGGTCCTCCCGTACCTGAACTCGGCGCAGGCTGCCCATCCCGCGTACGGGGAAAACCTGAAGCGGCTGCGAGAGATGGGCGTGCTGATCGGGTCGTACGAGCCTCATAAGCCGAAGGCGGGCGGAGGCGCGGAGAACTACCGGTGGGAGGAAGCGCTGGAGCTGCTCACGCCCAGGCTGTCCGCGAGGGGCTGACTACCGATATCCAACTTGTGGGAACCCAGCTTCCGCGCGTCTCAGCGGACTGAATTCGCACATGCCGAAGCCGGGCCTCCCATCGGGAGGCCCGGCTTCGTGCTGTTCCTGGCACCACCTGGCCCGTTACTGACTGATAGTGAGCCGGGGCTTCGTGCTGCCCTGTTCTTGGGCCCTATCCCGGTGCGGGCGGAAGCTGGCGTGGGACTGCTTGTTCGCCGTTTTCAGTGGGGTGATGTGGCGTCCAAGCTCGGAACGTGATGCTGGAGGACGCCGTGCCGTGCGCTCAGTCTTCGCGCGGGGCGTACTTGTCGGAGTTCGCGCCGATCGTGAAGCCCAATCGGTCGTACTCCATCAGGTCCTCGTGGGTCATGAAGGGGACGAGAGCTTCGTGGTGAGAGGCGGCGTACTTCATCAGGAGTTCGAGCATCTCGCGCACGGCTGCTTCCACGTTGACTTCGGGGTCGTGAACGTGGATGCCGGCGGCTTGAAACCCTTCGGTGGTGGCGTCACGGAGCAGGGCGTGTTCCTCCTCGGTGAAGAGACGTCCGTCGAGGTGGCGATAGACGAGGGAATCAGCGGGCCGGTTGAAATCCGTGTCGAACAGCAGGGCCATGACGTGGGGACGGGGGGAGGGTGTGGGCATGCGTGTGCGTTGCTCCTTGTAGGGGTGCGGGTACGTATCAATGGTCTTGAGAATTCCTGCTTTCCGAAATCAGGGACCGTCGGCTATATTCCGCCGTTTCCCCAGGTCAACGGCGTCGGCTGGAGCGGTTTGAGGGTTGGGTGCCCGGCGGCGTGACCGAGGTGTACAGGCCGCCTGCAGGCGGTGTGGCCTGGGGTTTTGCGGGTGTGGTGGGCGGGTGGGCGTGGTGGCGTATCCGCCAGAC
Source organism: Streptomyces sp. NPDC003379 (assembly GCF_053589195.1). Taxonomy (NCBI): domain Bacteria; kingdom Bacillati; phylum Actinomycetota; class Actinomycetes; order Kitasatosporales; family Streptomycetaceae; genus Streptomyces; species Streptomyces sp. NPDC003379. Next base: position 32,972 of record NZ_JBSFRK010000020.1, read on the forward strand.
GAGGACCTCGCTGATCGAGGTGGCGGTGTCGAGTTCTCGCCGTCGGGTGGCTTCGGTGAGCAGGGCGGCCGGGTCGTGGCCCGCCTTCTGGGCGTCGGCGAGGGTGGCGGCCAGGGCGTGCCAGCCGGGCTCGGTGAGGATCTGCTCGGCCAGATCCGGCAGCGCGCGGCGGACGAGAGCGGTCTGCCGCTGCTGCACCGTGACGGCCAGGCGGAGGCCGCGCTGGTGGATCACCGCCAGGGGCTGGACGGCAGCGGCTTGGTAGGCGGCGCGCAGGTGCTTGGCTGCCTGGTGGGCGGCTTCGGCCTGCTGGGTGTGGTGGCGGGTGCGGTGCCAGTGCTGGGCGGCGATGACGGCCAGGAGGAGGGCGTCGAGGAGGATCGCGAAGAGGGCTCCGTCCTGGGGCGGGGGTTCGCGCAGGATCGCTTTGATGGCCCTGCGGGTGGCCTGGGCCTGCTGATGCTGGGCGCGGATGCGGGAGCGGCTGGTTCGCTCGAAGGCCGTTGCTGCGTGGGTCAGTTGGTACCTGTAGTGGGTGGGGGCGATGAGGGGGAGGGCGTCGAGGGCTTCGGCGAGCACGGTGACGTGGGCCTGCCCCACAGCGTCGTTGGCCTCGTCGAGGACGTCGGGGAGTTGGCCGGCCGCGTCGGTGACCTGCTGCCACGCTGAACGCCGGCGGCCGGAAGGGCGGCTCACAGGGGCGGTGGCTGTGAGGCGTTCGCTGATCTTGGGGTAGGACAGGTCGGGGGCGAGGGTGGAGCCGGAGAACCACACCGGCTCTCCGGCGGCGTTGGTGTCGTCGGAGAGGGCGACCTTGTATCCGCGGATGTCGCCGGAGGGGAAGCGCTGGATGTCCACCAGCACCCCCGCCCCTTCGAGGACGGCGAAGAACTCCTCGGTGCTGGTGGCCGCCGTCACCGCCGTACGCACGGTGGTCCGCAGACGCTCGCGTGCGGTCTTGGCGTGCCCGGTGCGGTGGGCCTTCTCCTGCTCGGCACGGGTGGGCTTCTTGGCGGCGGTCCGGTCGCCGCGCGGGACCTGGCGCAGCCCGTATTCCTTCTCGATGGCGGTGAGTTCGTCGGCGGCGTGCAGGTAGTCGTCCCAGTTGGGGGGTGGGCGGAGGTCTCCTCGGACTTTGGTGGCGACGATGTGGATGTGGTCGGTGGCGTGGCGGACGGCGACCCAGCGGCAGGCGTCGGGGTCACCGGTGGGGGCGATGCCGGTGGCGTTGAGTACGCGGCGGGCGATGGTGGCCCACTGGTCGTCGGTGAGGGTCGGGTCTTGGGGTGCGGTCCGGATCGAGCAGTGCCACACGTGGTTCCTGGGGGCCTTGTCGCCGGCCTGCTTCACGCGGAGGTCGAGGGCGGTGGCGAGCTGGGCGAGTGTGGCGTCGGGGTCGCGGCCGGGGTCGGGGGCGAAGCCGTCCCAGGACGCGGCGAGGTGCGGGTCGGTGTGCTTGGTGTGGCGGCCGGGGCCGTACAGGTAGTTCAGGACGCCGCGCGTCTTGCTGCCGGGCTTGACGATCTTGGCTATCAATCAGGCCGCCCGGTGCTGTGTGGCGGCCACATCGGCGGCGGTGTCGACCGCGGCGACAGTCTGCTTCACCAGGGCCAGGGTCCGTCCTGTCTCGGCGAGCACGGCGGTGTCCACAGGGTGTGTGGTGCCGTCGGCGTTGAGGCGGTGGGCGATTTGGTTCACGTTCGTTCCGATGCGCGCCAACTGGGTGCGCAGGGATGCGAGTTCGTCGATCAGGTCGTCCGTGGCGGAGCGCTGGTCGGGGAGCGTGAAGTCGCCGTCCAAGTGGGCCATGACGATCGCGCCGACGAGGTGGGCGCCGGCCAGGCCCAGCCGACGGGCCTCGGCGAGGATCGCGGCTTTCTCGTCGGGGCTGTAGCGGACGTCGACACGCTCTTTGCGCTGTACGTCCTGGCGGGCGCGACGGCGGGCGACGCGGTACAGCGCGGCCTCGTCGGCAGCACGCACGACCGCAGGTTCTTCCCCTGGTGCGCCCTCGCTCCAGGGGACCTCCGCCACCCCCGGGGCGGAGGCTGCGTTGGACCGGCCCTTGGACGGTCCAACGTCATACCTTGCTCCGCCTGGGGCGAGGACGGAGGCCATCTCCGACTGGGCGGTGATGAGTTCGGGGTCCGGATCGTGCATGTATCGGGTCTCCGTGAGGTGCTGGGTGTTTGTCTGTACGTGTCTCCGAGACCTCGGTGCCCGGCTGCACGGCAGCCGCAGGACGAGGGCGGAGTGGTGTCTTGCAGAGTCAGGCGGCGCTGGCGTGGGACGCGGCTTCGTCACGTCCGTCGGGCAGCCCGCCCTCCAGGCCGTCGTTCGCGGTGGGCTCGGCCTGGCCCTTCCGCTCGGCTTGCAGCCGGTCGCGCAGGTTGCGGGCTCGGAGCTGGCCGATTCGTAGTTCGCTGCGCAGACGCTCGGCGGACAGCTGGTCATCGCTCCAGTCGGCGGTCAGGAGTCGGGCTTCGGCGAGGACTTGGTCATCCGTACGGGCTCGGCTGGCGGTCGACTTGGCAGCGGCGGGGACCCGACCGGTTGCCCGGCGCGGGGCGGCTCCGGTCGACTTCGCCACAGCGGCCGACCGGTGCGGTCGGGGAGAGGTAGCAGATTCGGCCTCCTCGGTCGGCCTCGGCACGGGTGCCTTGGCGATCCCCGCAGGGGCCGACTCGGAGGTCCGTGCGGGAGTTGATGTGGGCCGGTCAGGCATCGACTGCGGGACTTGCTCGTCGGCCGACTGGTCAACTTGTTGGCTGACCGACTGGCCAGAGCCCCCTTCGAGGGAGCCAGTCGACCGAGGGGTGTGGTGCAGAACCTTCGCCACGAGGTCCGACCCGAAGTAGATCGACCCGACTGGGAGCGAGGTCGCCAGCAGCACCAGGGCCCAGTTCGCGGGGTCCCAGTCGGCCAGTCGACCCCACCGGATCGACTCGGTATGCAGAGCCGGTACGAGGCCGTGCACGTAGTTCAGCAGGAGGCTGGCGATCGTGTAGGTCGCCAGGACCCGCAGCGCGAACTTCCGATCGGTGCCGGTCAGCACGAGGGTGGCGACCAGTGCGAGGGCCATCAGCCCGTCGACCACGATCGGGTAGAGCAGGGCGGCGGTGGAGTCGGCGCCGATGGCGCGGGCCACGTCGGACAGCGCGTTCCACGAGACCCGGAAGGCCATGAGGACGACGGCCACCAAGCCGAGGACGAGGGCGATGCGCCCCCGGCGGTTCATACGACGGCTCCCCACGGGTATGGGGGCTCGGCGAGCATCGCCAGGACCGCTACTTGGTTCAGGGGCTTCGTCCGCGACGGCCGAGACGAGCGGTGCGACGCCTGCACGGATGTCGTGTGTGGCTGCCGGGTCGCTTGGGGCAGGGGACTGCAAGGGGGCGGCCTCCAGGGCGGGGAGATGATCTCTTACGACGAGAGCGGGCGGCGATCACGGAGGGGGCGTACACGCAGGCCCCCTTCTAGAGAGGGGCCTGCGCGTGATCGCCTGGGCGCGTGTACGGCGTGCACGCCTACGTGATCGCTCTACCTGCGGTTTTGCGATGAGCGTGTGCGCTACGAGCGCTTCGCGGCGGCGCGCGGGCGCAGAGCCCGCGTGTACGGTCGCGTGATCGCGCCATGCGGTCCGGTGAAGCTCAGCCGATGGCGGCGAGGTGTCGGGCGGTGGCGTAATAGCGCGCCTGCTGCCCGCCTCCTGCTCCACCCGCGATCCCGTCCGCCTTGGTCGCCAGGCCGCGCTCGACGAGGCGGGCCAGGTGACGGCGGGCCTTCTCCACGTCGGCGCGTTCGGGGTCGCCTCCGCCGATGAGGACGGCGGCCAGGTCGCGGGCGGTCAGCCCGTTCGGGGCGTTACGGATGAGGACGGCGGGGTCCCTGGCGGGGTCGACCGTGGTGGTGCCACGTACATGGTCGTGCGTGACGTCCAAGGGGCCGACTTCGCCGGTGGGGGTCTTGAGATGGTGCAGGGTGACCGCAGGGTCACCGGCCCGGCCGCTGATGAACAGCACGCTGCCCGCACCGGCGGTGATCCAGGTGGAGCCGTAGACCTGATCCAGACTCGGGCGCTGGCCGCGCGGAGCGTCGGCAGCGGTCTTGCGCTGGTGGTGCAGCTCCAGGACCTCCACGCCGCTGCGCAGGGCGCGATTGCGGGCGTTGTTGAAGGAGACGGCGAGGCTGTCGTCGACCATTGTGCTGACCGCGTCCTTGAGGCTGTCGATCACGATGGTGTCGGCCTGGTGAGCGGCGGCGAGATCGGCGAGGAGATCGGGTTCCTTGTCGAGGGTGGCGGGCAGAGGCCCCTGCCAGACGACGAGCTGGTCGCGCAGGATCGCCTCGTCGGCGGCGAAGACCCGGCGGGCCATCGCCTTGGCGATCTGCTTGGGCCGGTCCATGGCCAGGTACAGCACCCTCCTGCTCGGTGCGACCGGCATCTCAAGGACGGTCTCCTGGAGGCCGAGACGGGCGAAGATCACCTGGTGGGCCAGGGTGGTCTTGCCGACGCCCGGTGCGCCGACGATCATCAGGCTCTCGCCGGGGGCCCACAGTGTCTTCTCTCGGGTTCCCCACAGGGGTTCGGCGTCCGCTCCCGACTCTTTGACGAAGCGCCACCCGTCCACGGCGAAGCGGGACAGACGGCCCTGGCCCGACGCGAGTGCTCGCTCGCGTTCGGCACGTACCTCGGTCTCCACCTCGCTCCGAATGGCCTCGGGGTCTGCACCCGGCTCCTGGGCCCGCTGGAGGGTGTGGACGGCCGATGCGATCAAGCGCCGCAGGTCGGCCTTCTTGCGGATGATCTCCGCGTGGTGATCCGCGCTGCCGGTGCCGTAGAGCACGTCGGCGAGCTGGAACACGTACGCGCGGCCACCGACACGCTCCAGGTCGCCCTGCGCTTGGAGCACCTCGGTGAGGGCGATCGGGTCCGTCGGCTTGTCCTCGCGGTGCTGGTCGAGCAGCGCCCGCCAGACCGTTTCGTGCGCGGGCCGGTAGAAGGCTTCATCCCCGAGGATCGGGCGGACCGCGTCGATGACGTCGGCCTTGTGCATGCAGGCGCCGAGCACGGCGCGTTCGGCCTCCACATTGAAAGGGGGCTCTGCTGCCCCGGGGGCGTCTTCGTCGTGGAATGGCATACGGGCAGGCGGGGTCGTACGCTGGGACATAGAACTCCTCACCCGGCAGGCCACATGGGGCGGCAACCCCGGCCGGGCCGGTCGAATCGTTAGGTATGGCGGTTGTGGGGCTTCTGCTTGGTCCCCGGCGTTCGCAGCGCCGGGGGCTTCTTCATGTCCACCCCCGTCCGGGAGCAGTACAAGCCTACCAGCAATAATTCAAAGGGGAATGCCTTGCAATGCAGATCGGGTTGGTGTTAGCTGTTCATCATCGGCCGCGGCTGTGCAGCCGTGGCCCAGAGTGAGAGGAGGTGGAAACGATGAGCGGCGAAGACGGTGCGGCCCGCGCCGGAACCGACCGGCCGGAGCCGGAGAACCACGTGGCCGAACGCATCCGCATGGAGCGTGAGGCGCGTGACTGGAGCACGGCGAGACTCGCCGAGGAGATGACCAAGGCCGGCCACCCGATCAACCAGTCCGCGATCTGGCGCATCGAGAGCGGCAAGCCCCGCCGCAGGGTCAACCTCGACGAGGCGCTCGGCTTCTGCAAGGTCTTCGACCTGCCCCTCGACGACCTGACCAGCCCTCCCGGCCAGCTGATGAACCCGCTGGTGAGACGGCTTGTCGCCGAGTACGTCGAGAACTGGAAGGAGTGGCGCGCCCTGGCCAAGAGAAAAGACCGGATCATGGCCGAGCTCGACGATTACTCCAAGGCCCACCCCGAGCATGAGGACATGGTCAAGGTCATGCTCATACACGAGCTTGAGGTCGCCTCCGGAGACGACTTCCGACGCCACCGCGGCTCGACCCACCGGCTTCAGAGCTGGCTCGGTCCCGACCGGATGGCCATCTCGGATGAGACCGACGAGCCCCCTGCCTCGTAACCGCTCCGCACGGTCATCTCGGCGCTGCGAACGCCGACGACCCCTGTTCAGCTGCTTGTAGTCCCACAACCGCCATACCCAAATCGATCGACCGGCACCGCTGCCCGGGTTGCCGCCCGCGCCCGCCGGTCAAGGAGCTTCCTTGCCCCAGAGCACGTCCCTGCCCCTTGCCCAGATTGCCCAGCTCCTCGACGTCTCCGAGGACTCCCTCCGCGCGCTCATAGCCGCGCGGGGTGGCCGCCAGGGTGACGGCACCCTCGTCGGCCTCACGGTCGCCGAGGCCGCCCGCCGCATGGGCGTCGGCCGCACCACGCTGTACAAGTTCATCTTCTCCGGCGAGATCCCCTCTGCGAAGGTCGGACGGTTGCGCCGTGTCCCGGTCGAGGCGGTGAACGAGTTCCTCCAACGCCGCCTCAGCCGGGAAGACTTCGGCACTGCGGCTTGAGGGGGGCGTACATGACCATTCCCAAGAACTCCCGCCAGCCCAACGGTGCTTCGACCGTCTACCTCGGCAAGGACGGCCGCTGGCACGGCCGCGTCACCGTAGGCGTCAAGGACGACGGCAGCCCGGACCGCCGCCACGTCAGCCGTAAAACGCGCGCCGAAGTCACCAAGGTCGTACGTGATCTGGAACGGCAGCGCGACACCACCGGCGTCCGCAAGGTTGGCCAGACCTGGACGGTCGAGACCTGGCTGACCCACTGGGTCGAGAACATCGCCGCACCCAGCGTGGGTGAGAACACCATCGACGGCTACCGCGTCGCGGTCTACCACCACCTCATACCCGGACTCGGCGCACACCGCCTGGCGAAGCTGGAGCCGGAGCACTTGGAGCGCCTGTACCAGAGGATGCAGGCGAACGGCAGCGCGGCCGGCACGGTCCACCAAGCGCACCGCACGCTCAAGACGGCGCTCAATCAGGCTGTCCGCCGCCGCCACCTCGTCACCAACCCGGCTTCGATCGCCAAGGCACCCAAGCTCGAAGAGGAGGAAGTCGAGCCGTACACCCTGGAGGAGGTCCAGAGCCTCCTTGCCGAAGCGAACAAGCAGCGGAACACCGCGCGCTGGGTTATCGCGCTTGCACTGGGTCTGCGCCAGGGCGAGGTCTTGGGCCTCAAGTGGGAGGACGTCGACTTCGCGACAGGCGTCATGCTCGTCCGCCGGGGTCGACTGCGGCCCCGCTACAAGCACGGCTGCGGAGACAAGTGCGGACGCAAGCCTGGGTACTGCCCGCAGAAGATCAACACTCGGCGCGAAACTAAGGACACCAAGACTCGCGCGGGCAAGCGCTCGATCGGGGTGCCGGAAGAGCTGCTGCGGCTACTGACTCAGCACAAGGAGGAACAGAGCCGAGAGCGCGTGCTCGCCCGAGACCTGTGGGAGGAGAAGGGCTACGTCTTCACGTCGCCGATCGGTGAACCCCTTAACTCCAACACGGACTTCCACCGGTGGAAGGGCCTGTTGAAGGCAGCGGGTGTCCGTGACGGGCGTCTCCACGATGCCCGCCACACTGCCGCGACCGCTCTGCTTGTCCTCGGCGTCCCGGACACGGTGGTCGACCGCATCATGGGCTGGGAGCCCGGTAAGTCCGCGCGCATGAGGCGCCGGTATCAGCACGTTACGGGGCAGGTGCTGCAGCGGACGGCGGCGCAGGTCGGAGGGCTGCTCTGGGGGCCGGTGCCGACACCGCAGGTGGTCAGTCTGGCCCCTCGGGGCTCTGCCACACCCATCAGTGGCGATGCCCAGCCAGAGTCGACGGTGTACGTCGCGCGCCTCGGGGAACGCCTTGTCCCGTTCCGGCACCATGAGCACGCGGAAGCGGTGGCTGACCAGTGGGGCGCCGACCACCGAGACCAGCAGGCGGGAGTCGAGGAGTGGGATCGGGAGAAGTGGGAGCACAAGGGCCCTGGCGGTCTTCGAGCTATTCGCGATGCCATGCCGGACCGACGGATCGTCCACCATGCCCATGCTGTGTTCCTGCCGGGCGGCGAATCCCTCAACATCGGCCGTGATGGCCAATGGTCGGTAATGGCCTGGGAGTTCGAGCCTGACCTCTACACCGACCTGCCGGTGCGCTGGCACACCACTCGTCGCCCCGGCCAGGAGGTCGAGGCTCAGGTCCGTGGCACGGACCAGGACGCTGTCACCGCTGCGTTCGGCGAGGCTCGTGCACAGGCTGTGGACCGTGCGAGGAACCCGGGAAGGTACGGAGACCTCGGCGCCCGCTAGACCCCCGCCGTATGCGGGCCATGGAATGGATCGTAGTTCGATCGGCGCAACGAGGCCCGGCAACCACCACAGGTTGCCGGGCCTCGTTGCATTCGTCAGTCGACGAGGTAGTGGGCCTCGATGTAGGCGACGGTCGAGCCGTACGGCTCTCCCACCGGCTTCAACGTGTACCGGCGGAAGACCGCAGCGGTGGCACGGCGGACGCCTCGGTTGCGCGCGTCGGCGTTGTCCCATGATTGGGCGAGGGTGCGGGTGACTACCTGGTCAATCTCCTCGGCCAGATTCCGTTCCGTGACCGTCAGTCCGGATGGTGCGTGGTCCTGAATGATCCGCGACAGGATGCCCACGTGGTCGTCGTCGAGCACGACGGCTTCGTCCGGGTGCTTCTCGGCGTGCACGATGGCGCGGGCGACACGGAGCGCTTCAGCCAGGAAGTCCAGGGCATCCTGGGCGTTCTGAATGATCCGGTCCCGTAGCTGCCTGATCCGCTCCGCGAGAGCAGTGAACTTCGCGGATCCCGGTTCGACGCCCTTCTCCAGTGCGGCCTTGATCGCGTCCAAGATCTCCGCCGCAGATGGCGGCTTCTTGTCCTCGCCCTTGTCGGGCTTAGGACGGACGAGAGCCAGCAGCTCCTTCAGGATGGTGATGCCCTGGGAATCGAGGACGAGAGCCTCCTCCTGGGAGGCGGCCACGGAGAAGGAGTGAACGTGGGCGTTGATTATCTCCAGAACCATTGGCCCCAGCTCGTTCAGCCGCTCCTTCCTCTCCTCGTCGGAGGACTTTTTGAACAAGGTGGTGTAGGCGGATCCGAACAGACCAAAGCCTTGCTGGTACTTGACGATCCGCTTGTCGGTGTTGATGAGCGGGAACAGGCGGGCCAGGAGGCGGTAGTCCTTGCTGAAGCCCTTTGCGGCGTCAGGGGCGGCGTCCAGGAAGCGGTTGATGAGTCGTACGGACTCATATCCGTGGACCGTGAGGTCCAGACCGTCCACGTCTGTCAGGAGATCTTCGATGCGGGCGAAGGTGGTGCGGAACTCGGCGACCAAGTCCGTCAGGTCGGTGACGAATCCTCCGCCCTTGCCGACACCTTTCGCGGTCGGATCGACGACTGCCCGCTGGACTTCCTCGGCCAGGCCGACGTAGTCCACGACCACGCCGGTGGTCTTCACGAACCCGGTCGGAGACACCCAGGTGCGGTTCGGCCGGGTGATCGTCTGGAACAAGTTGTGAGCCTTAAGCGGCTTGTCCAGATAGAGAACGCCCTCATTGGGTGCGTCGAACCCGGTCATCAGCTTGGCTGTGACGACCAGGAAGCACAGCGGGTCGTCCGGGGAGAGGAACCGTCGCTTCTGGTCCTCCTCGTCGGTCTCCGAGAGCCGGTACGGCCGCATGGCGGGATCTTCGTCCTTGGCGTCCGAGACGGAGATGTTCACCTCCGCGGTGATCCGGTCGTGCTTCCCAACCTCGGCGAGTACCTGTGACGCCTCGAAGCCGGCCAGCAGCTCATTGATCTTGTTCGTGTACGCCACGGCCAGATCACGGTTGTAGGCGACGACCTGGGCCTTGAGACCGTTGCGGTACGTGCCGGCCAGGTAGTGATCCACGATGTCTTGGCAGACCGTGTGTATGCGGTGAGGGTTAGCGAAGACCGAGGTGAGGCGCCCGAATTTGCGAGACAGCGTTTCGCGGTCAGGGTCGTCGAGGTCGAATTCGTCGGCGAACTGGTCGAACTCTGCCTGCAGCGACTCGTCGTTCATTTCGAACGTGACCATGTGCGGGTCAAGCATGACCGGGACGGTCGCCTCGTCGAGCAGGGAACGGGATACCGAGTACCGGTGCAGCACCCTGTCCGGGTCGTTCTCCTCGCCGAAGAGGGCGAAGGTGTCGGTGGAGAGGTTCTTGACGGGGGTGCCGGTCATGCCGAAGAACTTCGCGTTCGGCAGCGCTGCGCGCATCTGCCCGGCCAGGGACTTCGAATCGGAGGACTGGGTACGGTGCGCCTCGTCAACCAGCACGATGATGTTGCGGCGGGCTGACAGGCTCTTGCCGGCGTCGGCGAACTTATGGACGGTGGTGGAAATGACACCGCGCACGTCGTCAGCCAGCAAGGCACGCAACTCGGCGCTGGTGGTGGGCTGATGGAAGTAGGCGTCCCCCATCGCTGACGTATAAACCCTGGAGGTCTGCCGGACGAGTTGGGTGCGGTCCGAGAGCAGAATGATCGTGGGGGACTCGGTACGAGTGTCAGCCAACAACAGGGAGGCGGCGAACACCATCAGTAGGGTCTTCCCGCTGCCTTGGTGGTGCCAGACGAGCCCCTTCTGCCCGTCGGCTACGACTCGTTGGTAGATCAGATGGGCAGCTTCCATCTGCGGGTACCGAGGCAGGTACTTCTTGTCTGCCCCGCCCCCAGAGGTATCGAAGAGGGCGAAATTGGCGAGCATGTCGAGGATTGTGGCGGGGTTAAGCAGCAGCTCGACGGAGCGATGCACGTCAGCTTGCCCGGACAGGTGCTCGTCGTCGTCCGTGGATCGGAACGGCTGCCACAGATTCAGGGGCGCGCCGGCGGCGCCGAACCGCATCTTCAGTCCGTCGGAGGCGACAGCGAAGACGTTGGGGGTGAAGAACCACGGGTACTCGGTGGCGTACACGTCGTTGATCTCGCGGGCGGCGTCAGTCCACCCGGACTTCGAGGTCGGTGACTTCACCTCCACAACAACGAGCGGTAGGCCATTGACCCAGTAGACGAGGTCAAACCGGCGAGGGGTTCTGCCGGGGACGGTAATGGTCACCTCGTCTGACACGACCAACGTGTTGGTGGTCGGCTGCTCGAAGTCGATTACCTTCAGGGTGTGCCACACGCCGCTGGAGTCTCGGAACTCCTTGTGTCCGCGCAGTAGGTGGAGCACCTGTTCGTTGGCCCGTACCAGTCCACCGTCGACGGCGTTGACCGTAGCGACAATCTCCTCGACCACCGCATCCACGTCATACCCATCGATCACACCAGGGTTGAGCCGGACGACGGCATCCCGCAGATGGTCGGCTACCACCGTCTGTGTCGTCTCACGCGGCAGCGATCTGCCCGCTGTGAAGCCCCAGCCCATCGGGAGAGACCATTGGATCATCAAGTTTTGGAACTCACGCTCCCGAATGCCCTTTGCCACGGCTTAGACCTCCAACTCGACGGACTCGATGTTGATCGTGCCATCTAGCAGACTGCTAAGCAGCGACGGACGAACCTCGCGCAGACGGCTAGCTTCGGTACGGGTTGCGGCCTGGGTTGCCCGTACACAGTCGATAGCAACCAGTGCCTGCTCCTGATCGGCGAGCGAGTCGGGCATCGGGATGGTCTGGGTCAGTACCAGCCCCTTGCTTAGATTTGGCTGTGACGAACCGACCGCACGATGGCGAAGTTCGTCAGTCTTTGATCTGACTGCGTGGAGCAGGAACCGCGGCAGGACCACACTCTCGTTCGGGACAAGGGCGAGTACCGCCTGGTTCGTGGAGATGGACGCTTCCACGAATCCTGCTCGGCCCTTGGTATCGCCTTGGCCGTACATCGCTACGACGGTGGCGCCTGGTGGCACCATCTTCGCGCTGCTGCCTTGCAGTCCCGCCTCAGTGATGAACTCTGATGCCGTGACGATACTGTCGCTCTCGACCTCGCCCGACTTAAGCCACGGGATGGTGCCTCCGTAGAACTCGGGCTTGCTTCGCAGGGGGGTTCCTCCAGCGAAAGCCCGGGATACCACTTCGCTGATTTTGACTTCACCGAAGCGCACGCCGAGTGAGAGGAGGAATCCTTGATACACGCCCTCCATTGCCTCGGCCTCGGTGTCGAGTGCGGTGATCTGGTCGTCCACCGCATCGATGATCTCGACGATCCGTTCCTGCGCTGACAGCGGCGGGAGGACAATCGGGATTGCACTGAACGCCTTGAAAGGCAAACTGCGCCTACGGTTTACGCTGCCCTGCGCATTGTTGACGTATTCGGCCAACATTCGAGGGCTACGGACCAACAGTTCTGCGTACTCCGGCAGTGCCACACCTTCCCCCCGCCACCTGAGTGTGGTGTACATGGGGCTAATGACTCCGGCCTCGCCCAGGTTATTCCGAGCGATAGACCCTTCGTCGATGTGGATGGTGGAGTATGCCCACTCCCCTGGATCGACGGTCTTGTAGCCATCGAGCTTCTCCGACGCGATTCGCTTGTCGAAGTAGTCAATGGCACGGATGAACCCATGGTGTTTGGATAGACTCATCACAGTTGGCTCGTCTGTGTGTACCCCGAGCTTGGAATTATCCGCCGAGAAGAGTCGCCCGAGGGTGACCTGTTGCCAACTATTCGTCGCAGTAGACTCTTCTGCAGCTGTCTCCGGCTTGGAGTTGTCCACCGGGGAGAGCGGTTCGAATGTGATCTGCTGCCAATCACTCATCGAATCCGCCGATTCCGGCGGCAGCAAGCACCGTCACCATCTTCTCTTCGGCGCGGCGTCGTTCGGCGCGGGCGACATTGTAGGTGTCGATGAGGGTTCCGAGGTCTTCGGCCTCGCCAGCAACTCGCTTGATGTAACGGCCGATGTTCAGGTCGTATCCGTTCTCAACGATCTCCGTCAAGGAAACGAAACGCGCGGTCAAGCGGCCGTCTCCGTCGGGTTCGGCTAGGCTGCCGTCGGCGTCAAAGCTTGAGTGGTACGCCGTAACTACGTCGGCAATGTCTGCCTCGCCGAGCACATTGCGCTTCTTGGCATGAGAAAACCGCTTGGAGGCGTCGATGAAGAGCACGCCACCCTGCCGTTCAGGAATCTTGGTGCCGGGGGAGCGGAAGATCAAGACGCAGGTTGGGATGCCGGTGTTGTAGAAGAGGTTGGCCGGAAGTCCGATCACGGCCTCGAGGAGGTCCTCGTTCAGGACGCGCTGACGGATGGCTGCTTCCTGGCCTCCACGGAAGAGGACACCATGAGGCAAGACGATGCCTGCACGGCCCTTCTTTGGGGCCATGCTGGCCACCATGTGCTGGACGAACGCCCAGTCTGCCGATGACTGTGGGGCAACCCCTCCGATGGCACGCGGATCGTTGGTCCAGGGCTTCCACTTCAGGCTGTAGGGCGGATTGGCGACGATCATGTCGAATTGCTTGACAGACCCGTCTGACTTCTTGAAGCGCGGATCCCTCAGGGTGTCGCCGACCTCTACCTTGAACTCGGTCAGATTGTGCATGAAGAGATTCATGCGGGCCACACCCGCAGTGTCTGTTACGGCCTCTTGCCCATTCAGGCTGAGCGTGTAACCACGACCGCCGCGGGCTTTCAGCAGGTTAGCGGAGGCGATGAGCATGCCGCCTGATCCGCAGGTTGGGTCGTACACCGACTCGTGATTGCTGGGGTCGAGTAGCTCGACGATCAGCTCGACGACCTCGCGCGGCGTGAAGAACTGGCCAGCACGGGTACCGGACCCGTCCGAGAACCGCTTGAGCAGGTACTCGTACGCTCCCCCGAGCACGTCGTGGGACATATTGCCCTCGTGCATCTTGGGGGCGCGGTCCATCGTCCGCATGACCGACGCCAGAACCTCCCCCGGCAGCGCCGCTTCGGACGTCCAGGTCATGGAGCCGAACAGACGGGAGAACTTGTCAGGGTTGGCCGACTCGATGGCCTGGAGGGAAGCGCGAACCCGCTGGCCGAGTCCGTGCTGGGCGACGGTGGCGAGGATGGATGACCAAGAGGCACGACTCTCGGCGACGGTCCCAGGGAAGATGAAGGGGATCTTGAACGTCTGGTAGTTGCTGTACTCGACCTCGTCGGCTTCCTCGGCTGTGAGGCCGAGAGTCTCGTTCTCCTTGAGGAAGATCTGGTGCGTGTGCTCCCAGGTATCTGACAGGTACTTCCAGAACATCAGAGGGAAGATCACCGAGGAGTACTGCGCTTCGGGCATCGCCACGCGCAGCTCGTCGGCGGCGTTCCACAACCGGCTCTCGATCTCCTGCTGGGTCACTGCCATCAGTTGGGGGTGTCCTTGCTCGTGTCCGGGTGTCGATCTCAGGGCCGTGGAGCCTTCGCGCGGCATCCTATTTCGTCCCTCTGACAGTGAGGCTGTGGTCGAGCTCTTCTGCTGGCCGGATTCAGGGAGCCGGCTGGGGCTGGAGGCCGTGCGCGTTCACTTGGTGTCCTACGCGGACGTCTAGGAACCGGTGCGGCAGAGCTCGGATGGAGCCTGTCCGTAGCCGGTCACGACTGTCCGCCCAGTTCAACTGAGACCAGAACTGAGACCACGCAACGACGAAGGCCCCGACCGGAAACCGGTCGGGGCCTTCGTCTGCCCTGATGGGCGAGTGCGGAGGATACGAGATTCGAACTCGTGAGGGGTTGCCCCCAACACGCTTTCCAAGCGTGCGCCCTAGGCCACTAGGCGAATCCTCCGCCGCAAACAATACAAGACGTTGGGGAGTGCTCGCGAACACGATCCCGGTGGTGGCTCTCCGGGGGCGGGAGGGTGGCTCCCGGCGTCGCTCGCGGCCCCGGGGATCCGCTAGGGTGGGGCTCAGCCCCTCACGTGGCGCTATCTGACTGAACTCCCCCAGGGCCGGAAGGCAGCAAGGGTAGGTCGGCTCTGGCGGGTGCGTGGGGGGCGCTTTGCGTTGGGGCGGTCCGGGTTGTCAGTGGTCGCCTATAACCTCGTATGCGTGTCGTCTCTCGCGTTGTACCGCCGTTATCGCCCGGAGTCGTTCGCCGAGGTCATCGGGCAGGAGCATGTGACAGACCCGCTGCAGCAGGCGCTGCGGAACAACCGGGTCAATCACGCGTACCTGTTCAGTGGCCCGCGCGGCTGCGGCAAGACGACGAGCGCGCGCATCCTGGCTCGCTGTCTCAACTGTGAGCAGGGTCCCACTCCCACGCCCTGCGGCGAGTGCCAGTCCTGCCGCGACCTGGCGAGGAACGGCCCGGGATCGATCGACGTCATCGAGATCGACGCCGCGTCGCACGGTGGCGTGGACGACGCCCGTGACCTGCGCGAGAAGGCCTTCTTCGGCCCCGCGTCGAGCCGGTACAAGATCTACATCATCGACGAGGCCCACATGGTCACATCGGCGGGGTTCAACGCCCTGCTGAAGGTGGTCGAGGAGCCCCCGGAGCACCTCAAGTTCATCTTCGCGACGACCGAGCCCGAGAAGGTCATCGGCACGATCCGGTCGCGTACGCACCACTATCCGTTCCGCCTCGTGCCCCCCGGCACCCTTCGTGAGTACCTGGCGGAGGTCTGCGGCCGCGAGGAGATGGCCGTCGAGGAAGGCGTGCTGCCGCTGGTCGTGCGCGCCGGCGCCGGATCGGTGCGTGACTCGATGTCCGTCATGGACCAGCTGCTCGCCAGTGCGGCCGAGGCGGGTGTGACGTACGCCATGGCGACGTCCCTGCTCGGGTACACGGACGGTTCGCTGCTGGACTCCGTGATCGAGGCCTTCGCCTCCGGGGACGGGGCGGCGGCGTTCGAGGTCGTGGACCGCGTCATCGAGGGCGGCAACGACCCGCGGCGCTTCGTCGCCGACCTCCTGGAGCGGCTGCGCGACTTGGTGATCCTCGCGGCCGTGCCGGACGCCGCCGAGAAGGGGCTCATCGACGCCCCAGCCGACGTCGTCGAGCGGATGCAGGCGCAGGCCGGCGTCTTCGGAGGCGCCGAGCTCAGCCGCGCCGCCGACATCGTCAACGAGGGCCTGACCGAAATGCGCGGCGCCACCTCGCCGCGGCTCCAGCTGGAACTGATCTGCGCGCGCGTGCTGCTCCCCGCGGCGTACGACGACGAGCGCTCCGTCATGGCCCGCCTCGACCGCCTGGAGCGCGGCGGGAACTTCGTCCCGGGCGGCCAGGGCCCCGGCCCCGCGATGGCCTACGCCCCCGGGCCGGAGGCCCATGCGGGCGGCACCGCGCCGGTCCCGCAGATGCCTCCGGCCTCTCTCTCTCAGGTGTCTGCGGTGCCTCCGGGGGGCGGGCCCGCCGCCGTGCGTGCGGCTGTACGGGGGGCGGGGGCGCCGCAGGGTGGCCCCGGCCCGGTGCCGGAAGGGGCCGCACCGGCCGCAGCTGCGGCGCCGACCCCTCAGGCAGCGCCCCCCGCCGCTTCGCCTGCCGCTCCTGCGGATGAGCGGCGGCCCGGTGGCTGGCCGACGACTTCGGCCCCCGGCAGCGGCCCGGCGGCCCCACCCGCGACTCCCCCTCCCGCTTCCACTCCTGCTCCTGCCTCTGAGGCAGCGTCGCGTCCGGGCGGCTGGCCCACCGCGGCGCCCACGGGCAGCGGAGCCCCCGCCTCGGCCCCGGCCGCGCAGACTTCCGCCCCGGCGGCTGCACCGGCCCCGGCGCCCATGGCCCCCCAGGCGGCCCCCGTCGGCGGGCCCGACCCGCGCAGCCTCTGGCCGAACATCCTCGAGGCGGTGAAGAACCGCCGCCGCTTCACCTGGATCCTGCTCAGCCAGAACGCCCAGGTGGCGGGCTTCGACGGCACGACGCTCCAGATCGGCTTCGTCAACGCGGGGGCGAGGGACAACTTCGCCAGCAGCGGCAGCGAGGACGTGCTGCGGCAGGCGCTGTCCGAGCAGTTCGGCGTGCAGTGGAAGGTCGAGGCGATCGTCGACCCGTCCGGCGGCTCCGCGCCCCCGCCGGCCGCGGCCAACTTCGGCGGCACCGCCCCGCGCCCCCCGACCCCGCCGCAGCAGCCCACCCCGCCCCCGGCCGCCCCGACCCCGCCCCCACCGGACCCGACCCCGCCCCGCCGCTCGGCCCCCGCCCCGGAACACGTCTCCCCCGAGGACGACGTCCCCGAGGACGACGACCCGGACCTGGTCGAATCGGCCCTCTCCGGCCACGACCTGATCGTCAGAGAACTGGGCGCGACGGTGGTCGACGAGTACCCGAACGATTAACTGGGCTGGTCCCGCCCGGGGATTGCCGGGCGCACGGGCCTCGGCGGGCGCGCCCTGATCGTCCGAGAACTGGGCGGGAAGGCAGCGGCTGGCGAGTACCCGATCGACTAGCCCGGGGCGGCAGCCCGGGACGGCCCCTTGAATCGCCGGGCAAACGGGTGGGTGGGAGATGTCCGCCGCGGAGCTGCGGTTCGGGGCGGGGGCGGCGCACCGGGGCAGGCGGCTCAGCCCAGGCCGACTGGAGAAACGTACAAGAGGCTCCGGAGCCAGACCTGGTGGCCCGTACAAACCCATCCCGCCCCGCGGGCTAGGCTGACCACCGTGAAGGTCCTCGTCATCGGCAGTGGTGCCCGCGAACACGCCCTGTGCCGCTCTCTGTCCCTCGACCCCGACGTTTCCGAGCTGCACTGCGCCCCCGGCAACGCCGGCACCGCAGAAGTGGCGGAGACGCACCAGGTCGACGCCCTCGACGGCGCCGCCGTGGCGTCCCTCGCCCAGCGGCTGGGCGCCGGGCTCGTCGTCGTGGGTCCGGAGGCCCCGCTCGTCGCCGGTGTCGCCGACGCCGTACGCGCCGCGGGCATCCCCTGCTTCGGCCCGTCCCAGGAGGCCGCCCGGCTGGAGGGTTCCAAGGCGTTCGCCAAGGACGTCATGGCGGGCGCGAGCGTGCCGACCGCCCGGTCGTACGTCTGTACGACCGCGGAGGAGGTCGACGAGGCGCTCGACGCCTTCGGAGCGCCGTACGTCGTCAAGGACGACGGGCTCGCCGCCGGCAAGGGCGTCGTCGTCACCGACGACATCGAGGCGGCCCGCGAGCACGCCCTCGCCTGCGACCGCGTGGTCATCGAGGAGTTTCTGGACGGCCCCGAGGTTTCCCTCTTCGCGATCACCGACGGCGAGACGGTCGTGCCGCTGCGGCCCGCCCAGGACTTCAAGCGCGCGTTCGACGGCGACGAGGGCCCGAACACGGGCGGCATGGGCGCGTACTCGCCCCTCCCGTGGGCCGACCCGAAGCTGGTCGACGACGTCATGCAGAGCGTGCTCCAGCCGACCGTCGACGAGCTGCGCCGCCGCGGCACCCCGTTCACCGGACTCCTGTACGCGGGCCTCGCGATCACCGGTCGCGGCGTACGCGTCATCGAGTTCAACGCCCGTTTCGGCGACCCCGAGACCCAGGTGGTCCTGGCCCGCCTGAAGACCCCGCTCGCCGGGCTCCTCCTCGCCGCGGCGAC
Source organism: Streptomyces sp. NPDC003379 (assembly GCF_053589195.1). Taxonomy (NCBI): domain Bacteria; kingdom Bacillati; phylum Actinomycetota; class Actinomycetes; order Kitasatosporales; family Streptomycetaceae; genus Streptomyces; species Streptomyces sp. NPDC003379. Next base: position 51,342 of record NZ_JBSFRK010000020.1, read on the forward strand.
CGGCAACCTCGCCGACCTGCCCCCGCTGCGCTGGAGCGACGAGGCCGCGGTGACCGTGGTCGTCGCCTCGCACAACTACCCCGGTACGCCTCGCACGGGTGACCCCATCGAGGGGCTCGACGAGGTCGCGGCGAAGGATGCGCCTCACGCGTACGTTCTGCACGCCGGGACCAGGCAGGACGGCGACGCCGTCGTCAGCGCGGGCGGCCGTGTGCTGTCCGTGACGGCCACCGGCGCCGACCTCACCGAGGCCCGCGAACGCGCGTACGCCGCGTTGACCCGCATCCGCCTCGACGGCGCGCAGCACCGCACGGACATCGCGGCGAAGGCGGCCGCGGAGGCGTGACCAGGATCGCTCGTACGTGCCTCGCTCGTACGTGCCTCGCTCGTACGTGCCTCGCTCGTACGTGCCTCGCTCGTGCGTGACTTTTAGCCGACTTCAGACGCCCCCCCCTCACATCTCCGCTCATACCACCCCTCATTTCCCCTCAGGCCCCGGATCTGACACTGGATCCGGGGCCTTTTCGGCAGCCACCTTTAGCCAAAGCCATTCCATCGAGTGACCGCTGCCCCATCCGGCTGACGACGACCGGGACCCCAACTAGGGTGCGGCGCAGGTGTTCAGGACGTCCAGAGCCAAACAGACCACCGGCATTGCGCTGTCAGCGGCGGGTGCCACAGTGGGGGAGTGAGCAACACCAACGCCATTGATGAGCGCCGTCGGCCCCGGCCGGCGGCCGAGCAGTAGGCAGCAGGGGGTGCCATCGGTCGTGTCAGGTACGGGTGTGGAGGTCGGCGCGCAGGCCGCGCGCTCCCGGGCCCTCGCCGTGCTGCGTCTGCGCAGCCGGGCGCTGGCCGTCGCCCTGCTGCCCGCGGCCGCCGCCGTCGTGCTGCTCGCGGGCAGGGTCACGGGGCATATCGGCGGTGGGAGTTGGGACGTCGTGCGCTGGATCGTGACGGCGCTCGCCCTGCTGGTGCTGCTCGCCGCGGCGGGCGTCGCGCTGGTCGTCGCCCGGGCCAGGCCCGCCCTGAGCCCGACGGTCCCGATCGCCGAGGAGTCCGCCCCTGATCTGTACCGCCTGGTCCGTGATCTCGCCGACCGTCTGGACGTGCCCGCGCCCTCGGCGATAGCGCTCACTCCCGACTGCGACAGCTGGCTGGAGGACCGCACCCATCCGGCGCACGGGCCGCCCGCGCGGGCCCGGGGCACCTCCGGGGCCCGAGGCGCCTCGGGGGCCACGAGTGGCGAGGCCCCCGACGGCGTGCGTGACGCCTCCGCCTCAGCCCCGGAGCGCCCGCCCTCCACCGCGCCCGTACTCGTGATCGGCTCCCCGTTCCTGTGGTGGATGCGGGTCGGCGAGCTGCGCGCGGTGCTCGCCCCTGTCGTGGCGGGCACGGGGCCCTCCGCGCACCCCGACATAGCGGCCGCCCGGCGCTTCGTGCGCGGGCTCGACGCCGCGGTCGCGGTCGCCTCGGCCCCCGGTCGCGGCCCCGTGACCCGTACGGTGCTCGGCGGCGTCGGCTGGATCGCCCGGCTGCTCCTGCGCAACTGCCGGGTGCACGCCGCCGAGATGGAGCGGGGCGTCGCCGCGGCCGCCGCCGAGCGCGCCCAGACCGTCGACTACGGGGTGCGGATCGTCGCCCAGGAGCAGGTCGGCCTGGCGTACGCCGGCTGGGACCGGCTGCTCACCCGGGTCGCGCTGCCCGCCTGGCGCATGGGCCGCTGGCCCTCCCGGCTCGACGCGGGCGTGGTCTCCGCGCTCACGGAACTGTCCCGCAGGGACCGCCTGGCGGAGGGCTTCGCCTCGCGCCTGGGGGAGCGTCCCGCCTGTGACCTCCTGGAGGAGCCCGGTTCGGTGGACGAGGCGGCGTCGCTGCTCGCCGCCCGCCTCTTCCACGGCGGCCCCGCCGAGCAGAGTCCGGACTGGGCGCCGGTGGCCTGGCAGGAGTATCCGGACGAGGTCGTGGACCGCAAGTGGCGCATGGACGCGGCCCGCCTGCACCGTGTCCTGGACTCCCTGGACACCGACCACTCAGCCGACCCGACGGCCCCTGACCCCGAGGGCGCGACCCTGGCCCGAGTCCTGGACCACCTGACGAGCCACTCCGTGGCGTACGAGGCCTCAACACCCCCGGAAGCGGAAGCGGAAGCGGAAGCGGTAGCGCACGCCGCCGGCTCCTACGACGCCGCTGGCGCCCGTACGGCTGGTGCCTACGACGCCGCTGGCCCCGCTGCTGACACGCCGTGTGCCGCTGACCCGCGTGCCGCTGACGCGCGGGACTCCGACGCCCGTGACACGGACGGCCGCGACCTCGAAGGCCACCGTGCCGCTGGCGCCCGCGATGCCGCCGCCCATGACGCAGCTGCGTACGACGGTGGGGAGCGTGAAACCGACGGCCGCGACCTTGAAGGCCACCGTGCCGCTGCTGCCCGCGATGCCGCCGCCCATGACGCAGCTGCGTACGACGCTGGCGAGCGTGAAACCGACGGCCGCGACCCGGACGGCCACCGCGCTGCCGCTGCTCCAGATGCGGGCGCCCATGACGCCGCCGCGGACGATCCCGGCGCCTGGGACACCGACGGCCGCGACCTCGAAGGCCACTGCGCCGCTGCTGCCCGCGACGCCGCCGCCCATGACGCCGTCGCGGACGACCCCGGCGCCCGTGACGTCTACGGTCGCCACCCTGAAGGCCACCGTGCCGCCGCCGTCCATGACGCTGCCGCCCATGACGCTACTGCCCGCGACGCCGACGCCCATGAAGCCGCTGCCCGCGACGCCGACGCCCATGAAGCCGCTGTCCGCGACTCCGAAGCCCACGGCATGGCCCCCCACGGCATGGCCCCCCACGGCATGGCCCCCGTCGGCATGGCCCCCCACGGCGTCGACGCCGACATTGACCCCGATGACGCCGATGACGCCGATGACCCCGACCCCGACGACCCCGACCCCCACGACGAAGGCCCCAGCGGCATCCTCGCCGCCGGTCTCAGTGCCGAGCTGGCGCGGGAGGAGGCCGCGGCGCCGCCCCGTCCGGCTCCTGCGGGGCAGGGGCCTGACGAGGCGTTGTGGGACGACGGCGCGCTGCCGCTGTTCCCGCTCCAGCCGCCGCGTACCGGCCGCGAACTGCTCGCGGACCACGTCACGGCGATGGTGTGCTGCGCGGCTGTCGACACGGCCGGAGCCGTGCCCGGCCTCGACTGGCTCGACGGTCCGGCCCTGCTGGTCGACGGCGAGCGGGCGGCGGATCTCGCGCCGCGGGTCCTGCGTCTCGTCGAGCACGGCGACCCGTCCGCCCTGCGCGAGTGGCTCACCCGCCTGGGCGTCCGCCAGGAGAAGCCGGTCCGCCTGGTCTGACCCCGGTCCTGAATCCCCGCATCCGGGGTCCGGCGTCCGAGGCCCAACGCCGGACATCCGAATCCGACATCCGACATCTGACGCCCGGCACCGGTGCCCCACCAAACGGCCCCGCCCACCCGGAACTCCCCTCCCGCTCCCGTCAATTAACGACGAACGGTGACGGAGCGCGTGCGTAATGTGATGTGCTGGGAGCGGTCGCCGAGCCGTACGTACCGTCGGTGCCGCAGGCTCAGGGGAGCGTGGGAGGGGAAGACATGGGGCAGGAGCCGATCCGCCGCTGGGAATCGGGCGCGCTGGCGCACGCCGTGTCGGACCCCTTCGGTCAGGGCCCGCTGCCCTGGCTTCGAGGATCCGAGCACTACTTCGACGGCACCGGAAAAGTCGTGCCCTGGTACGTCGACCACGCCCCGGCCCCGGGCGCGAACATCCCGGCGCCCCGCACCGGCGGCCCCAAGACCGCCGATGACGTGCGCCGCCAGATCAAGGGCTTCACCTCCACCGGCGCCGCCGCCCCGGGCGAGGCGATCGACTTCCACGTCACGGTCGACCCGCCCCAGCAGTTCAGCGTCGACATCTACCGCATCGGGCACTACGGAGGGGACGGCGCCAGGAAGATCACGACCAGTCCCCGTCTGTCCGGCATCGTCCAGCCGCCCCCGCTCACCGCGGACCGCACGGTCTCCTGTCACCACTGGTGGCTCTCCTGGCGCCTGCAGATCCCGAGCTACTGGAGCATCGGGGCGTACGTGGCGGTGCTCACCACCGACGACGGATACCGTTCGCACGTGCCCTTCACGGTCCGCGACAACCACCCCGCCGACCTCCTGCTCCTCCTGCCGGACGTGACGTGGCAGGCGTACAACCTCTACCCGGAGGACGGCCGCACGGGCGCCAGCCTCTACCACGCGTGGGACGAGCAGGGCCGCCTCCTCGGCGAGAGCGAGGCGGCCGTGACGGTCTCCTTCGACCGCCCGTACGCGGGCGCGGGTCTGCCCCTGCACGTGGGCCACGCCTACGACTTCATCCGCTGGGCCGAGCGGTACGGCTACGACCTGGCGTACGCCGACGCCCGCGACCTGCACGCCGGCCGCGTCGACCCGAGCCGCTACCGGGGCCTGGTCTTCCCGGGCCACGACGAGTACTGGTCACCGGCCATGCGCCGCACCACGGAGCTGGCCCGCGACGGCGGCACCTCCCTCGTCTTCCTCTCCGCCAACACCATGTACTGGCAGGTGGAGCTGGGCCCCTCCCCGTCCGGCGTCCCGGACCGCCTGCTGACCTGCCGCAAGCGCCACGGCCCCGGCAGGCCCGCCCTCTGGCGTGAGCGGGACGGCGGCAAGACACCGGAACAGCAGCTGCTCGGCATCCAGTACGCGGGCCGCGTCCCCGAGCCGCACCCCCTCGTCGTCCGCAACGCCGAGCACTGGCTGTGGGAGGCGACGGGCGCGCACGAGGGCGACGAGATCGCGGGCCTGGTCGCGGGCGAGGCCGACCGCTACTACCCGCGGACGGCGCTCCCCGAGCACCAGGGCCGCATCCTGCTCGCCCACTCGCCGTACGCGGACGCGGAGGGCGTCACCCGCCACCAGGAGTCGTCGCTCTACCGCGCTCCCTCGGGAGCCCTCGTCTTCGCATCCGGCACCTTCGCCTGGTCCCCGGCGCTCGACCGTCCGGGTCACGTGGACACCCGCGTCCAGCGCGCCACGGCCAACCTCCTGGACCGCATCTGCAAGCGGGACTGATCAACGCGACGCGCCCCCGCGACCCCCGCGACCCCTGTGACCCCCGAAATGCCCGAGACCCCCCGAGGCCCTCGCCACCCGGCGTTCGCCCCGCTCCACCCATCCCCTGGCCAAGACCACGCCTCCGATACGGGAGAATCAACCCCAACTTGGCCAGAACCACTGGAGGGAACCGTGTCCGGATTCGTAGAAAAGCCCGAGCCGCTTCAAATCCCGGGCCTGGTGCACCTCCACACCGGCAAGGTGCGCGAGCTGTACCAGAACGAAGCGGGCGACCTGGTCATGGTCGCCAGTGACCGGCTCTCCGCCTATGACTGGGTGCTGCCCTCGGAGATCCCCGACAAGGGCCGCGTCCTCACCCAGCTCTCCCTGTGGTGGTTCGACCAGCTCGCGGACCTCGTCCCGAACCACGTCATCTCCACCGACCTGCCGCAGGGCGCCCCCGCCGACTGGGCGGGCCGCACGCTCGTCTGCAAGTCCCTGGAGATGATCCCGGTCGAGTGCGTGGCCCGTGGCTACCTCACCGGCTCGGGCCTCCTGGAGTACAACGACTCCCGCACCGTCTGCGGCCTCGCCCTGCCCGAAGGTCTGGTCGACGGCTCGGAGCTGCCCGGGCCGATCTTCACGCCCGCCGCGAAGGCAGCGGTCGGCGAGCACGACGAGAACGTGAGCTATGAAGAGGTCGCCCGCCAGGTCGGCCCGGAGACAGCCGCCAAGCTCCGCCAGTCGACGCTCGCCGTCTACAGCCGGGCGCGGGACATCGCGCGCGAGCGCGGCCTGATCCTCGCCGACACGAAGTTCGAGTTCGGCTTCGACGGCACGGCGCTGATCATCGGCGACGAGGTCCTGACACCCGACTCGTCGCGCTTCTGGCCCGCGGACCAGTGGGAGCCGGGCCGCGCCCAGCCGTCGTACGACAAGCAGTTCGTGCGGGACTGGCTGACCTCGCCGGCCTCGGGCTGGGACCGCAAGAGCGAGCAGCCGCCGCCGGCGCTCCCGCAGGACGTGGTGGACGCCACGCGCGCCAAGTACATCGAGGCGTACGAGCGTCTGACCGGCACCCCCTGGTAGCCGAAGCACGGAGCCCGAAGCACGGAGCCCGAAGCACAGGGCACGGAGCACGAAGAAGGCCCCGGTCGAATTGACCGGGGCCTTTCATCTGGAGCGGACGACCAGGTTCGAACTGGCGACCTCAACCTTGGCAAGGTTGCGCTCTACCAACTGAGCTACGTCCGCGCTGCGCCGAAGCGCGAGCACAACTATACCCAACCTCGCTCGCGTGCGAGACGTACCGCCGCATGACGGTTCTCCGCCCCGATCCTGGCCCCCGCCGAGGAGAGGTAGTTGCGGACGGTTCCGGGGGACAGCGCGGCGCGCTCGGCGATCTCCGCGACCGGCGCCCCGTCGACGGCGAGTTCGAGCACCTCCGCTTCGCGGGCGGTCAGCGGCGAGTCCCCGGCGGAGATCGCGTCGGCGGCCAACTCCGGGTCCACATAGCGATATCCGGCGTGGACGGTGCGGATGATCTCGGCGAGCCGCTGCGCGCTCACCGTCTTCGGTACGAAGCCGCGCACGCCCACCGCGAGGGCCCGCTTGAGATGCCCCGGTCTGCCATGGCTTGTCACGATCATGGTCCGGCAGTGCGGGAGTTCGTCCCGCGGGGATGTGGCCACCTTCACACCGTCGGCGCCCGGCATCTGGAGGTCGAGCACCGCGACGTCGGGCCGGTGGGCCCGCGCCATGGCGAGCGCCTCGGGGCCGGTCGCCGCCTCGGCGACGACGGCGAGGTCGTCCTCCAGGGCGAGCAGCGCGGCGAGGGCGCCCCGGATGCGGTGCTCGTCGTCGGCGAGCAGCACGCGCAGGCTCACAGCAGGACTTCTTCCTGTTCCTCGATGGCGGGGCTGTCGGTGGCGGTCGGCTTCAGCGGCACCCGCGCGGTGAGGCGGAACCGCCCCGCGTCGCAGGCGGAGTCCAGCGTCCCGCCCACTGAGGCGAGCCGCTCCCGCAGCCCGGCGAGCCCTGAGCCGCCGCTCGACGCGGTGTCCGGTGCCTCACCGGGCGCCGTTGCCTCACCGGTCACCGGGACGGCACCGGTCACCGGGACGGCACCGGCCACCGAGGCGTCAGGCGCTCCACCTCGACCGCCTCTCTCAGTGCCGGGGTTCCCAGCGGAACCATCGGCGTACGGCAAACACCGCGACGACCGTCCAGGCCACCGCGGTGGCCGTGGCGCCGAGGGCGTCGACCACCGAGAGACCGCCGGTCCAGCCGCCGCGCACGAGTTCGATCACCGAAGAGAGCGGAAGGAGTTCGCAGACGGAGGCGAGGGTGTCGGGCATGCTTTCGAGCGGCACGGTGAGTCCGGAACCCAGCATCGAGGCGAAGATCAGCGGCATGCTCATGAGCTGGGCGGTCTCGGACGTCTTGCTGAAGCTCGCCGTGACGGCCGCGAGCGCCCCGAACATCACGACGCCGAGCAGTACGCCGAGCACCGGGTACAGCGCGTTGTCGGGCGCCCCCGCGTCCAGCAGCGCGAGGCAGCCGGCCGTGAGCAGCAGTATCTGTACGAGGCCTATGGCGACGGCGGGCAGCGAGGCGCCCACCAGGATCTCGTGGTCCCGCAGCTCTCCGGTCCGCAGCCGCTTCAGGACGAGCTCCTCGCGCCGGGCCACGAAGACGCCGATCAGGGAGCCGTAGACGGCGAAGACCAGCGAGAAGCCGATGGCGGACGGCAAAACCATGGTGCCGACGGAGAGCCCGACGTCCTTCAGGTCGGCCTCGTCCATCGCCGAGCTGACGCTGAACGGCAGCGCCACCGGCACGAACAGCGCCGCGAACAGCGTCCCCTTGCTCCGCCCGAGCAGCGTCAGCTCGGCACGTGCCAGCGCCCGCATCCGCCCCGCGGGGGTCGTCACAGCCACCGTGCCCGTGCTCATATCGCCATCTCCTTCTCGGCGGGGAACGGGACCTCCTGGGAGGCCCCGTTCCCCGCGCCTCCCGTGCTCTCTGTGCTCTCTGTGCTCTCTGTGCTCTCCGCGTCTCGCGCGATCCGCAGGAACGCCTCCTCCAGCGAGGCCGCCCGCACATCGAGCGCCCCCAGCTCGACCCGCGCGTCCCTGGCCCACAACAGCAGCCCTGTGGCGGCCCGTTGCAGTTCGTTCGTACGCAGCCTCACCCGGCGCCCCACGGTCTCGTGCCCGGTCACGCCGAGCTCGTCGAGCGGCGGCAGGTCGCCGACGAAGTACCCCTCGGGCAGTTCGAAGGAGACGTGGGAGGGCTGCGCGGCGACCACGTCGGCGACGCTTCCCTCGGCGGCGATCCGCCCCTCGTGGAGGATCGCGAGCCGGTCGGCGAGCTCCTCGGCCTCTTCGAGGTAGTGCGTGGTGAGCAGCACGGTGGTGCCGCCCTCGCGCAGCTCCCGGACCAGCTCCCAGGTCTCGCGGCGCCCCTCGGCGTCGAGCCCGGTGGTGGGCTCGTCGAGGAAGAGCACCTCGGGCCGCCCGATGAGCGCCATGGCCAGGTCGAGCCGCCGCTTCTCGCCGCCGGACAGCTGCTTCACGCGGACGCCCGACCGCTTGCCGAGCCCCACGATGTCCAGGGCTTCCGCGGCGGGCCGCGCCCCGCTGGTGCACCCGGCCCACATCCGCACGGTCTCCGCGACCGTCAACTCGGCGGGGAAGCCGCCCTCCTGGAGCATGACGCCGATGCGCGGCCGCACCGCGCTCCGCTCGGTGTACGGGTCGTGCCCGAGGACCCGGATCCGTCCGCCGGCCGGTGCCGCGAGGCCTTCGAGCAGTTCGACGGTGGACGTCTTGCCGGCGCCGTTGGTGCCGAGCAGCGCGAACAGCTCGCCCCGGCCGACGCCGAAGGAGATCCCCCGCACCGCCTCGAAACCGCCTCCGTACACGCGCCGGAGATCCGTCACGTCGATCACTTGATCAGTCATGAGAAGAGCATCTCCCGGCCCCGGACGCGGGAGGAGTGCGGGCTGTCACCGGCTCGTATGACAAATGTCAGAAGCACCCGTGCACCTACGGAGCGCGCACACGAAGAAGGCCCCGGTCGGATCGACCGGGACCTTCTTGACTGGAGCGAACGACGAGGTTCGAACTCGCGACCTCAACCTTGGCAAGGTTGCGCTCTACCAACTGAGCTACGTTCGCACTGCCTCCGACCAGCTCTCACTGATCGGCGCGAGCACCAGCTTACCGCAACCAGATGACTGGTCCGTAAGCGGTGCGGAGCGGGTGACAGGAATTGCACACTGCGCCTTCCCCCTGGAAGGGGGATGTTCTACTACTGAACTACACCCGCACAGACTCCGTGAGGTCCGGCTTTTCGGCCTTGCCCCTCGGCGTGCTCCAGACTCTAGCTGACCAGCGGGGGTGCAGCGCAAGTCGGTTGCCGCGAGGGGCTCGGGGACCGCGTGGAGCCCGAGGTCAGTTGGCGGCCTCGAACGCCTCGTAGACCTTCTTCGGGATGCGGCCGCGCGGCGGTACGTTCAGCTGGTGCGAGCGCGCCCAGGCCCGGACGGCCGACGGGTCGGGGGACACGGCTGTGTGCCGGAACGCCTTCCCGGACTTCGACTGCTTACGGGCCGCCTCCAGGTACGGGGCAAGTGCCGTGCGCAGTTTCTTGGCATTGGTTTGGCTGAGGTCGATCTCGTACGACTTCCCGTCAAGACCGAACGCGACCGTTTCCGCCGCTTCCCCGCCGTCCATGTCGTCAAAGAGAGTGACTACGACACGCTGCGCCACGAATATCGGTCCCTTCGTGCGGCCCACCGCGCTGACGTGCGGTGATGCCGACTGTCCGGCTGATTTGGGCAAAGTATCGACTATTGCCATTTCCTTTGTACAGTGCCTGGCATTGAATTGTGAAGTCCGGCCGAATACCTCCGCGTGTCCGGCGGCAATGCGGATCCGTGATCTTTTCCTGGATTCTCTGTGAAGGTGCCCTGTTCGATACCTTTCGGATCATCGGAACGTGACCGTCATCACGTAGGAATCTACGAATCTACGCGAGTAGAAATTTTGTGCCGGTAGTCTGAAGGAACCTGCTCAGCACCAGCAAGCAGCACACGCCAGCACCACACACCGGGAGTGCCAGTGGCACGCGTCGTAGTCGACGTCATGCTCAAGCCGGAGATCCTCGACCCCCAGGGCCAGGCGGTGCAGCGTGCACTGCCGCGCCTCGGTTTCCAGGGCATCTCCGACGTACGTCAGGGAAAGCGTTTCGAACTCGAGGTGGACGGGCCGGTCGACGACGCGGCCCTCGCCCGTATCCACGAGATGGCGGAAACCTTCCTCGCCAACACGGTGATCGAGGACTTCGTCGTAAAGGTGGAGGAAGAGAAGTGACTGCTCGAATTGGAGTCGTCACTTTCCCCGGAACCCTCGACGACCGCGACACCCAGCGCGCCGTCCGTGTGGCCGGCGCCGAGGCCGTGCCGCTGTGGCACAAGGACAGGGACCTCAAGCAGGTCGACGCCGTGGTGCTGCCCGGCGGTTTCTCCTACGGCGACTATCTGCGGGCCGGTGCCATCTCGCGTTTCTCCCCGGTGATGGAGTCCGTCATCGAGCAGGCGAAGGCCGGAATGCCGGTGCTCGGCATCTGCAACGGCTTCCAGGTGCTCACCGAGACGCACCTCCTGCCGGGCGCGATGCTGCGCAACAACCACCTGCACTTCATCTGCCGCGAGCAGAAGCTGCGCGTGGAGACGGACAGGACCGCCTGGACCGCCGACTACACGGCCGGCCAGGAGATCTCGGTCCCGCTGAAGAACATCGACGGGCAGTACGTCGCCGACGAGCGCACCCTGGACATGCTGGAGGCCGAGGGCCGCGTCGCCTTCCGGTACCTCGACACGAACCCGAACGGATCGCTCCGTGACATCGCCGGCATCACCAACGAGGCGGGCAACGTCGTCGGCCTCATGCCGCACCCCGAGCACGCCGTGGAGCCGCTGGTCGGGACCGGCCGCACCGACGGCCTCGGATTCTTCACCTCGATCCTGAAGAACCTCATGAACAGGGCCAACGCCTGATGACTCTGGACACCGTCAAGCACGCAGCCGAGACCCCCGACGTCAAGCTGCCCTGGGCCGAACTGGGCCTGAAGGAAGACGAGTACGAGCGCGTCCGCGAGATCCTCGGCCGCCGCCCCACCGGCGCCGAGCTCGCCATGTACTCCGTCATGTGGTCCGAGCACTGCTCGTACAAGAGCAGCAAGGTCCACCTGCGGCAGTTCGGCGAGAAGGTCCCCGCCAACGACGCCATGCTCGTCGGGATCGGTGAGAACGCCGGTGTCGTGGATGTGGGTCAGGGCTACGCCGTGACGTTCAAGGTCGAGTCGCACAACCACCCCTCCTACGTCGAGCCCTACCAGGGCGCGGCCACCGGCGTCGGCGGCATCGTCCGCGACATCATCGCGATGGGCGCGCGCCCGGTCGCGGTCGTGGACCCGCTGCGGATGGGTGACGCGAACCACCCCGACACCAAGCGGGTGCTCCCCGGAGTCGTCGCGGGCATCGGCGGCTACGGCAACTGCCTGGGCCTGCCGAACATCGGAGGCGAGCTGGTCTTCGACGCCTGCTACCAGGGGAACCCGCTGGTCAACGCCGGTGCCATCGGCGTGATGCGGCACGAGGACATCCACCTCGCGAAGGCGTCAGGACCCGGCAACAAGGTGATCCTCTACGGCGCCAGGACCGGCGGCGACGGCATCGGCGGTGCCTCGATCCTGGCGAGCGAGACCTTCGACGACAGCAAGCCGTCCAAGCGTCCCGCCGTCCAGGTCGGTGACCCCTTCCAGGAGAAGCTCCTCATCGAGTGCACCCTGGAGGCGTTCGCCGAGAAGCTCGTCGTCGGCATCCAGGACCTGGGTGCTGCCGGACTCTCCTGCGCCACCAGCGAGCTGGCGTCCAACGGCTCCGGCGGTATGCGGGTCGAGCTGGACGACGTACCGCTGCGCGACTCCACGCTCACTCCCGAGGAGATCCTCATGAGTGAGTCGCAGGAGCGCATGTGCGCCGTGGTCGAGCCCGAGAAGGTCGCGCGCTTCCTGGAGATCTGCGAGAAGTGGGACGTCATCGCCACCGTCGTCGGCGAGGTGACGGACGGCGACCGCCTGGAGATCTTCTGGCACGGCGAGAAGATCGTCGACGTCGACCCGCGCACGGTCGCGCACGACGGCCCGGTCTACGAACGTCCGTACGCCCGCCCGTCCTGGCAGGACGCCCTCCAGGCCGACGACGCGAACAAGCTGGCCCGCCCGGCGAACGCGGACGAGCTGCGCGAGCAGGTCCTCAAGCTGGTCGCCGCCCCGAACCAGGCCGCGAAGTCCTGGGTCACCGAGCAGTACGACCACTTCGTGCAGGGCAACACCGTGCTCGCCATGCCCGAGGACTCCGGGATGATCCGGATCAACGAGGAGACGGGCCTCGGCGTCGCCATCGCCACGGACGGCAACGGCCGGTTCGCGAAGCTCGACCCGTACGCGGGCGCGCAGCTCGCGCTCGCCGAGTCGTACCGCAATGTGGCCGCCTCGGGCGCCAAGCCGCTCGCGATCTCGGACTGCCTGAACTTCGGTTCGCCCGAGGACCCGGACGTCATGTGGCAGTTCGCCGAGGCCGTCCGCGGTCTCGCGGACGGCTGCCTGGAGCTGGGCACCCCGGTCACCGGCGGCAACGTCTCGCTCTACAACCAGACGGGCGAGGCGGCGATCCACCCGACGCCGGTCGTCGCCGTGCTCGGCGTGATCGACGACGTGGCGCGCCGTACGCCGATCGCCTTCAAGGAAGAGGGCCAGCTCCTCTACCTGCTCGGCGAGACGCGCGAGGAGTTCGGCGGTTCGGCCTGGTCGCAGGTGGTCCACGACCACCTCGGCGGTCTGCCGCCCAAGGTCGACCTCGGCCGCGAGAAGCTGCTCGCGGACATCCTGATCTCGGCCTCGCGCGACGGCATGATCGACGCCGCGCACGACCTGTCGGACGGCGGTCTGGTGCAGGCCGTGACCGAGTCCTGCCTGCGCGGCGGGAAGGGCGCGCGGCTGATCGTCCCGGACGGCCTGGACGCGTTCACCTTCCTGTTCTCCGAGTCGGCGGGGCGCGCGGTCGTGGCCGTGCCGCGCAGCGAGGAGCTGCGCTTCACCGACATGTGCGGGGCGCGGGGCCTGCCCGTCACGCGCGTCGGTGTCGTGGACGGCGACGCGATCGAGTTGCAGGGTGAGTTCATGCTGCCGCTGAGCGAGCTGCGCGAGGCGCATGAGGGGACGATTCCGGCGCTCTTCGCCTGAGCGGCCTTCTCTGACAGCCCTCGTCCGGACCCAGGTCCGGACGGGGGTTTCGTCGTGTTCGAGAGGCGCCCGGTGGAGGCGCCCGGCGGGGGGCTGTGAGTAATTACGTAATTACGTAACATCCATACATGGATCTGGAAGAGCGCGTCGCCCAGCTGGAGCGGCGCATGGCGGCACTGGAAGGCGCGGAGACCATCACGCCCCCCATTCGCGAGAGCGACTTCTGGGCGCTGGAGGCGCTGAAGGCGCGGCTGCCCGAGTCCGAGGTGCCCGACGGCGGGGTGGTGTTCACCGGAGCGGTGCGGCTGCCGACCGGGGGGCGGTACGAGTGGCAGTACGGCCACACCACCGAGCAGCTCCTCGGCGACGACTGGTCCGAGGCCGCCGAGTCCTTCGCCGCGCTCGGGCACCCGGTGCGGCTGCGGGTGCTGCGGGAGGTCCTCGGCGGGCTGCGCACAGCGGCCGAGCTGAGCGCGCTCGACGACATCGGCACGACCGGCCAGATCTACCACCATCTGCGCCAACTGACCGGCGCGGGCTGGCTGCACACCCAGGGGCGCGGCCGCTACGAGGTGCCCGCTGGGCGCGTGGTGCCGCTCCTTGTGGTGCTGTCCGCCACGCGTCCATGAGGCCGCCCGTCCCAGGGAACGGTCGGTCATACATCACACAAGTCACATAGGTCACATAGGTCACAGGGGGAATGACATGTCCGTACGTCTGCGCAAGGCCACCGCGGTGCTTCAGCGACTGCTGGTGCTGTACGTCTTCGGCCAGGTGGTCGCCGGGTTCTTCGTGGAGCTGCCGTACCCGTACTGGGTCGGGTGGGTCCCGATCGTCGGCGTCATCGTGCTCTTCTTCGTCCGGCACCGGTCCGTCAGCCGGGAGATCGGGACGGAGCCCCCGGCAGCCGTCGAGGTCGACCCGCCGGTCACCGGCCGCTGGTCCGCGCTGAACAGCCCCGCCGACAAGGTGCCGAGCCACGGCACGCACAGCCTCGGGCAGACCTACGCCATCGACATCGTGGCCGAGCCGGAGGAGGGGCCCGCGCGCCCGGCCTTCGCCTGGCTCTGGCCGGTCGCGCGCGGCAACCGTGCCTTCCCCGCCTTCGGGGCGCCGCTGCTCGCCGTCGGCGACGCCACCGTCGTCCACGCGGAGGACGGCCAGCGGGACCACCTCAGCCGCAACTCCCTCGCCGCGCTGCTGTACCTGTTCGTGATCGAGGGCATCGGCAGGACGCTGGGCGGGGCCCGCCGCGTCGTCGGCAACCACGTGGTGCTCGACCTCGGCGGAGGCACGTACGCCCTGTACGCGCACGTCCAGCGGGGCTCGCTCACCGTCCGGGCGGGCGACAAGGTCACGGCCGGCCGACGCCTGGGAAGCTGCGGCAACTCCGGGAACTCCACCGAGCCGCATCTGCACTTCCAGCTGATGGACGGCCCCGACCTGAACGTGGCCCGGGGCGTGCCGTTCAGCTGGCGCGGGGTCGGGGTCCCGGCGGGCCGGGAGGTCTTCACGGCCGAGCGGTCGGGAGAGCACGCCGAGATAAAAATTTAACCGGGGCAGAAATTTAACCAGGGCAAATATATAACCGAGACAAATATTCATCCTGGTACAGTACGGCCATGGTTGAGGAGACTCTGGGGCTGCGTGAGCGCAAGAAGCGGCAGACCGCCCGCCGGATCTGGCGGGCCGCGCTCGACCTCTTCCTGGAGCGTGGCTACGACAAGGTCTCCGTCGCGGAGATCGCCGCCGCCGCGGAGGTCTCAAAGATGACGGTCTTCAACTACTTCGGCACCAAGGAGGACGTGCTCCTCGGCCCCATGGAGGAGCACGTCGCCGACGCCGCCGAAGCGGTGCGCGCTCGTGAGCCGGGCGAGTCCGCGGTCGCCGCGCTGCGCCGCCAGTTCCTGGCCAAGGTCGCCGACCGCGACCCCTCGATCGGCCTCTCCGACGACCCGCGCCTGCTCCAGCTGCGCCAACTCATCGACGACACGCCCGCCTTGGCCCGCCGGGTGCTGCTCTTCCAGATGCGCGGCGTCGAACTCCTCGCCGAGGTGCTCGCCGAGGAGACGGGCGACCGGCTGCTCGCGGGCGTCGCCGCCCACCAGCTCGTCGCCGCGCGGGACGCGGTCATCCTGGAGAACCACCGCCGACTCGTCGCGGGCGACAAGGCCGAGGACATGGCGGACGACTGCGCGGCCCTCGCCGAACGCGCCTTCGACCTGGTGGAAAAGGGACTTCAGGGCTACCCCGGAAACGCTTAGGCTCGGCACCATGCCACCGGCCAAGAAGCGCACGCGTTCGTACGACTCCGCCAAGATCCGCACCGCCGTGCTCGCCCAGTTCGGCAACGTACGAGACGCGGTGGGCACCCTCACCCCCGAGCAGCTCGCCCGCCCGACCCGCCTCGGCGACTGGACCGTCCACGAGCTGGCGGCCCACATCGCGATGGTGCTCGGCACCGTCCACCGCTACCTCGGCCTGCCGGAACCGGCCAAGCACGAAGTGCCGCTCATGGACTGGCCGTTCGCGACCGTCACCGCAGCGGCCCAGGTCGACGAGGACACCCGCGCCATCGCGGACAGCGCGGGCACGGAACTCGACGAGCTGTACACGCGTACGTTCACCGACATCGAGGCGTCGCTGGCCGCCGCCTCCGACGAGCGCCTGGTGCCCTCCCGCTTCGGCGCCATGACCCTCGGCGACTTCCTGGTCACCCGCACGGTCGAACTGACCGTCCACACCGACGACTTGAACGACGCCGTGCCGGGTCTCGACGTCCCGTACGACCGTCAGGCCCTGGCCGCCTGCGCCCGCCTGCTCGCGGACGCGCTCGCGGTGAAGGCACCGGGAGCATCGACGGAGGTGCGCATTCCGCCCTACGCGGTGGTGCAGTGCGTCGAGGGCCCGCGGCACACCCGCGGAACGCCGCCGAACGTCGTCGAGGCCGACCCGCTGACCTGGATCCGCCTCGCCACCGGACGCACGGACTGGGCCTACGCCCTGGACGCGGCGCAGGTCAGCGCGAGCGGCGAGCGGGCCGACCTGTCGGGACTGCTGCCGATCATGGGCTGACCCGGCCGGACGCTGACCCGGCCGGACACTGACCCGACCGGACGCCCACCCGATCACGGGCCCACCCGACCGGGAGGCCGGATGGAACCGACACCCCCACTTGTCCCGTCCCATCGCCATGCACACGCAACGTCTGACCCTGACCCTGACCGCGCTGGCCTCCGCCGGGCTGCTGCTCACCGCATGCGGCACCGAGTCCGGAGCCGGCTCCGAAGGCGGCTCCGGCGGCCGTTCCGTGGAGTCCGAGCTGCCCATCACCGGCGTCCGGTGGCACGTCGACAGCCTCACCCTGGGCGGTGAGAAGCACGACGCCCCGGAAGACGCCTATCTCAAGATCGGCAAGGACGGGCGGGCCGGCGGCAGTTACGGCTGCAACCACGTCGGCTCGGACGTGTCGATCAAGGGCGACACCCTGGACTTCGGCGAGCCCCTGCTGACCAAGAGGGCCTGCACGGACGACGGCCGCATGAAGTTCGAGAAGAACCTCCTGCGCGCCCTCGGCAAGCAGAAACTCACCGCGAAGCTCGACGGCGACCGGATGACGCTCACCACCGCCAAGGGAGACCACGTGGACCTCAGCTCACGCCCCGATGAGCCCGACGCCCCGCTCACCGGCACCAAGTGGACGGTGAGCGCCGTGGGCGACGCCAAGAGCGCCGCACCCCTGCCGAAGGACGTGGCCGACAATGCCCACCTCACCTTCGGCAAGGACGGCGGGGTCCGCGGCAACCTCGGCTGCAACGACGTCACCGCCAAGGCAGAGGTGAAGGACGGCCGCATCACCTTCGGCGCCCCCGCCACCACCCGGAAGCTGTGCCCGGGCGACGCGATGACGACCGAGCGCAAACTGCTCAAGCTCTTCGACGGCACGGCGCGCTACGAGGTGAAGCAGGACACCCTCAAGCTCACCGCCGCCGACGGCACGGTGATCAACGCGAGCGCCGACGCGAAGGACGCGAAGGACGCGAAGAAGTAGCTCTACGGCGCTCAGGCCCCGGGACCGGGATACGGCAGCAACGTGGCGTCGGTCCTCTCCCAGGCCGCCTTCAGCGTGGCGAGCCGCTTCGGCTCGGCCCGTGCCCGGTCGGCCTGCTCCCGCTGGTCCTCGGAGAGACGGAAGAGCTGGTCGGCGCCGCCGGCCCCCCGGTAGTACTTCCAGTCACCGCGCCGCAGCGCCCGTTCGCCACGCACCCGCCAGAACAGCTCGCGCTCGCCGGGCTCCTCACCCTTCAGCAGATACGGCGCGAGACTGACGCCGTCCAGCGGATGCGAGGGACTCGGCCGCGTCCCGCCGATCTCCAGGAGCGTGGCCGTCCAGTCGGGCGTGTAGACGGGCACGTCGCTGACCTGCCCGCCGTCGATCCGCGCGGGCCACCGCACGAGGGTCGGCACCCGGATGCCGCCCTCCTTCAGCGACCCCTTGTTGCCGGACAGCGGCCAGTTGTACGAGAAGCGCTCGCCGCCGTTGTCGGACGCGAAGAACACCAGGGTGTCCCGCTCCCGGCCCGACTCGCGCAAGGCGCGCAGCACTTCACCGATCGACCGGTCCAGGTCCTGCACCATCTCCGTGTACTTCTCGACGGAGCCGCCGTCCTGGTGCCACAGCGCGCCCTTGTGGCCCGCCTTGATCCTCCGTACGATCTCGGCGCTCTCCTCCTTGTCGCCGTCCGCGATCCAGGGCCAGTGCGGCGTGGTGAAGTTGAGGTTCAGCAGCCACGGCCTGCCCCCGTGGTCGCGCCGTACGTAGTCGCTCGCGCGCTCGGTCAGGATGCGCGTGTAGTACCGCAGGTCCTTGTACTCGGCGTCGCCCTCCCGGACACCGCCTTCGTAGAGGTCGTACTCCCCGCCGAGCCCCAGCTTCGAGTAGTACTCCAGGGCCCCGCCGAAGTTCCCGAAGAACTCGTCCCAGCCGGACCGGGTGGGGGAGTAGTCCGGCAGATGACCGCAGTGCCACTTGCCGATCAACGCGGTCGCGTATCCGGCGTCGCGCAGCAGTGAGGCGAGCGTGGGGTGCGTCGGTTCGAGGCCCACGGACTTGTCCGCGATGGGCTCCGCGAGCCCGCCCTTCGTACGTCCCGGGAAGCGCCCGGTGTAGAGGCTGAAGCGGGTGGGCGAGCAGGTCGCGGACCCGGCGTAGGCGTCCGTGAACCGCACCCCTTGGCGGGCGAGCCGGTCCAGGTTCGGTGTCTTGATGTGCGGCGACCCGTACGAGGACAGATCGGCCCAGCCGAGGTCGTCGCCCAGGATGAAGAGGATGTTGGGCCGCTTGGCGCTCCGGCCCGCGGCGGCACGGAAGGGGCGCTCCCGGGGCCCGCGCGCGGCCTGTGCGGAGGAGGCCGGAAGCCCGACCGCGGCGGCGGTCGCCGAGGCGCCCACGACGCCTCCGAAGGCCCGCCGGGACAGCTTGGATTTGTACGAGGTCGAGGTCGAGGCCGAGGTTGAGGTCGAGGACGAAGACACAGCGCGCTCCTGAACGGGGCACGGCGCGTCACGGCGTCACGTGCCCAGGGGGAAGTGAAGGGGAGGGGTGCGTTCAGGCAGCGCGACAGATCGCGCTCGCGACACGGACCAGGTCGACGTGGCGGCGCTCCACGAGCGTGACCGTCGGGTCACCGAGGGGCTGCATGGCCGGGAGCCTGGCCGAGCACACATGTACGAGTCAACGAATGGCCGCATTTGTTCACACGGGGTTCGTACTCCCCCGGACGCACTACCGTCACCGTCCGTGCAGGGGCCGTATCCCCAATTCGGACCAGTGGTCGATCTCGCCTACACTCGATGATGTGCCACGTGGTGACGGTCGACTCAATCACGATCTGCTTCCCGGCGAGAAGGGCCCCCAGGACGCTTGCGGCGTCTTCGGTGTCTGGGCCCCGGGCGAAGAGGTCGCAAAGCTCACTTACTTCGGGCTCTACGCCCTCCAGCATCGGGGCCAGGAATCCGCGGGAATCGCGGTCAGCAACGGCTCCCAGATCCTCGTCTTCAAGGACATGGGCCTCGTTTCCCAGGTCTTCGACGAAACCTCTCTCAGCTCGCTCCAGGGTCATATCGCGGTCGGTCACGCCCGCTACTCGACCACCGGTGCCTCCGTCTGGGAGAACGCCCAGCCGACGTTCCGTGCCACCGCGCACGGCTCCATCGCGCTCGGGCACAACGGCAACCTCGTCAACACGGCCCAGCTCGCCGAGCTCGTCGCCGAACTGCCCAAGGAGAACGGCCGCGCGACCCAGGTCGCCGCGACCAACGACACCGACCTGGTGACGGCTCTCCTCGCGGGCCAGACCGACGACGACGGCAAGCCGCTGACCATCGAGGAAGCATCGGCCAAGATCCTTCCGCAGGTCCAGGGCGCCTTCTCCCTCGTCTTCATGGACGAGCACACGTTGTACGCGGCCCGCGATCCGCAGGGCATCCGTCCGCTGGTCCTCGGCCGCCTTGAGCGCGGCTGGGTCATCGCCTCGGAGTCCGCGGCGCTCGACATCTGCGGCGCCGCCTACGTCCGTGAGATCGAGCCGGGCGAGTTCGTCGCCATCGACGAGAACGGCCTGCGCACCTCACGATTCGCGGAAGCGAAGCCCAAGGGCTGCGTCTTCGAGTACGTCTACCTCGCGCGTCCCGACACGGACATCGCCGGGCGGAACGTCTACCTCTCGCGTGTCGAGATGGGCCGCAAGCTCGCCAAGGAAGCCCCGGCCGACGCCGACCTCGTCATAGCGACCCCCGAATCCGGCACCCCCGCCGCGATCGGTTACGCGGAAGCCTCCGGCATCCCCTTCGGCGCGGGCCTGGTCAAGAACGCCTACGTCGGACGTACGTTCATCCAGCCCTCGCAGACGATCCGCCAGCTCGGCATCCGTCTCAAGCTGAACCCGCTCAAGGAAGTCATCAAGGGCAAGCGCCTGGTGGTCGTCGACGACTCGATCGTCCGCGGCAACACCCAGCGGGCCCTGGTCAAGATGCTCCGCGAGGCCGGCGCCGCCGAGATCCACATCCGGATCTCGTCCCCGCCCGTGAAGTGGCCGTGCTTCTTCGGCATCGACTTCGCGACGCGCGCCGAGCTCATCGCCAACGGCATGACCATCGAGGAGATCGGCTCCTCCATGGGCGCCGACTCCCTCTCGTACATCTCCATCGACGGCATGATCGAGGCCACGACCATCGACAAGCCGAACCTCTGCCGCGCCTGCTTCGACGGCGAATACCCGATGGACCTGCCCGACCCCGAGCTGCTCGGCAAGCAGCTTCTGGAGACGGAACTGGCCGCGGGCCCGGCGGGCACCGCCGCCGCCGACGCGATCCGTCGCCCGTAAGACCCCACGCAGTACGACACGAAAGTTCTCACCGTCATGTCTGAGACCACTGGTGCCAGCTACGCAAGCGCGGGCGTCGACATCGAGGCGGGCGACCGCGCCGTCGAGCTGATGAAGGAGTGGGTCAAGAAGACCCAGCGTCCCGAGGTCGCGGGCCTCGGCGGCCTCGGCGGCTTCGCCGGGCTCTTCGACGCCTCCGCGCTCAAGCGCTTCGAGCGCCCCCTGCTCGCCTCCGCGACCGACGGCGTCGGTACGAAGGTCGACGTCGCCCGGCAGATGGGCGTCTACGACACGATCGGCCACGACCTGGTCGCGATGGTCATGGACGACATCGTCGTGTGCGGCGCCGAGCCGCTCTTCATGACCGACTACATCTGCGTCGGCAAGGTCCACCCCGAGCGCGTCGCCGCCATCGTGAAGGGCATCGCCGAGGGCTGCGTCCTCGCGGGCTGCTCCCTCGTCGGCGGCGAGACGGCGGAGCACCCGGGCCTGCTCGGCCCCGATGACTTCGACGTCGCGGGCGCCGGCACGGGCGCGGTCGAGGCGGACCGCCTGCTCGGCCCGGATCGCATCCGTAAGGGTGACGCGGTCATCGCCATGGCGTCGTCCGGTCTTCACTCGAACGGGTACTCACTCGTGCGGCACGTGGTCTTCGACCGCGCCGGCTGGGCCCTGGACCGCCAGGTCGAGGAGTTCGGCCGCACGCTCGGCGAGGAGCTCCTGGAGCCCACCAAGATCTACTCCCTGGACTGCCTGGCGCTCACCCGCACCACGGACGTCCACGCCTTCAGCCACATCACCGGCGGCGGCCTCGCGGCCAACCTCGCCCGGGTGATCCCGGACGGCCTGCACGCGATCGTCGACCGCGGGACCTGGACTCCGGGCGCGGTCTTCGACGTGGTCGGCACCACCGGCCGGGTCGAGCGCCTGGAGCTGGAGAAGACGCTGAACATGGGCGTCGGCATGATCGCGATCGTCCCCGAGGAGTCGGCGGACGCGGCGCTCGCCACCCTCGCCGACCGCGGCGTGGACGCCTGGGTCGCCGGCGAGATCACGGAGCGCGGCGAGCACACGACGGGCGCGGCCCTGATCGGTGACTACGCGAAGCGGTAAGTGCTCGGAGCAGCACAAAACCCGGTCCGGTGTGGTGACCACCCCGGACCGGGTGAAGTGCAGTCGCTACAACGAGGTCAAGCGCCGCGGCGCTGCGACGACGGACCGGACTCGTCGGCCGAGTCCTCATCGTCGTCGTCGTTATACAGATCCGCGTACTGGGCGTACGGGTCGTCTTCCTCGTCGTCGTCCTCGAACGGCTCGCCATTCGGCGGCTGTTGCGAAGTCGAAGCGCCCAGCTCATTGGCCAGACGCGACAGGTCAGTCCCGCCGCTGCTGTACTTCAGCTGGCGGGCGACCTTCGTCTGCTTGGCCTTTGCCCGGCCGCGCCCCATGGCTCGACCCCCTCGGATACGGGGCTCGACGGCCCCAGAGTCTTGACACGCGTTCATGATCTGGAACGGACTCTCCTCGGAGAGACCGGTCCGTAGGGCTTCCACGGTACCTGCTCCTGCGGCCATACGGTACGTCGCCCGCAGGACGCGCCTCGGCGCAGAACCCGCGAGGAGCCCCGTCCTCGCTGGTCAACTGCGATTTTAACCTCTTCTCGCCGAGCGACCCGCCGACGGGGGTGAGTCTTGTCTCCCCAATATGTCGGCGGGGCCCTGTCAAAGCTCCGATCAGCGGCGGAAGATCGGATTCCGCCACCGATCGGGGGGTGCGTCAGCGCGCGTCGGCCATGCGCTGCTCGGCGATCCTGTCGGCCGCCGCGGCCGGCGGAATGCCGTCCTGCTTTGCGCGAGCGAATATTGTGAGCGTGGTGTCGAAGATCTTCGTGGCCTTCGCCTTGCACCGGTCGAAGTCGAACCCGTGCAGCTCGTCGGCGACCTGGATCACGCCGCCCGCGTTCACCACGTAGTCCGGCGCGTAGAGGATCGCCCGGTCGGCGAGGTCCTTCTCGACGCCCGGGTGCGCGAGCTGGTTGTTGGCGGCTCCGCACACCACCTTCGCGGTCAGCACGGGCACGGAGTCGTCGTTCAGGGCACCGCCGAGCGCGCAGGGGGCGTAGATGTCGAGACCCTCGGTGCGGATCAGCGCGTCGGTGTCCGCCACGGCCGTCACCGACGGATGCTTGTGGACGATCCGGTCCACGGACTCCTCGCGCACGTCGGTGATCACGACCTCGGCGCCGTCCGACAGGAGGTGCTCGACCAGATGGTGCCCGACCTTGCCGACCCCGGCGACGCCCACCTTGCGGCCGCGCAGCGTCGGGTCGCCCCACAGGTGCTGGGCCGAGGCCCGCATGCCCTGGAAGACGCCGTAGGCGGTGAGCACGGAGGAGTCACCGGCGCCGCCGTTCTCCGGGGAGCGCCCGGTGGTCCAGCGGCACTCGCGGGCGACGACGTCCATGTCCGATACGTACGTACCGACGTCGCAGGCCGTCACGTACCGGCCGCCGAGCGAGGCGACGAAGCGGCCGTAGGCGAGGAGCAGGGCCTCGCTCTTGATCTGCTCGGGGTCGCCGATGATCACGGCCTTGCCACCGCCGTGGTCCAGCCCGGCCATGGCGTTCTTGTACGACATCCCGCGCGCGAGGTTCAGCGCGTCGGCGACGGCCTCCTCCTCACTCGCGTACGGGTAGAAACGGGTGCCGCCGAGGGCGGGGCCCAGGGCGGTGGAGTGGAGGGCGATGACGGCCTTGAGGCCACTGGCGCGGTCCTGACAGAGCACTACTTGCTCATGGCCGCCCTGGTCCGAGTGGAACAGGGTGTGCAGGACGCCGTTGTCTGCTGCGGTCACTGTGGTGACTCCCGGTCGAATGGCGGCGGTGGGCGGGCTCCCGTACGGGTGGCGGGGGCCCGATGGGCATGAGACTAGAGCCTGTCCACCGTCCGGTTCAGCCATGGCACGATCATCAGTGTTTTCCGGCCTGTACGCGGGGGAGGGAGCAGCCGTGCCCAAGGTGTCATCGGTGACGGTCCCGTACGCGTCCTACTTGCGCGTCTATGAGCCCCTGGCTGCCTTCCCCCAGCCGGAACGCGACCACTGGGCGCGCTACGCCCGCCGCTCCGACCGCCCCTCGTACCAGGACGAACTCCGCCGCTCGCTCGCGGACCTGGTGCCCACGCCGCCCGTTCCTGTGCCGGTGCACGAGAGCAGCGACGCCTTCGTCCTGGAGACCGACGGGGTGCTGTGCGTCTGCCCGTGGCGGACCCGGCTGCGCGGCTGGCAGGCCATGGGCGAACTGGCCGGGCAGCTGCCCACGCCGGTCCTCGACGCGGTGCTGCCCCCGGTGCTCCGCCGCCAGACGGCCGCGGACTACGAACAGTGGCTGGCCCGCAACCCCGACGCGCGCCCCTGGATCCGTACGTCGACGTGGCAGGTGCCGCTGCACTGGTTCGTGCTCGTCTCCGACGAGGAGCGGAGCTACGGGAGGGACGAGAAGCCGCCCGTGCTGCGCTACCGCACCCCGATGGTGCAGGCTCGCCGCCGGGTCGCGCGCGGCCTCAAGACGCTGCGGGAGGCCCTGGACGAGGCGCCGCTCATCGAGGGTCTTGTGGATGTCGGCCGGTGGCTGGAGGAGTTCCACCCGCGTTCCCTGGTCGAGCTCGACTACGGCGGCCTCGTGCACGCCGTGGCCGCCGACGAACTGGACGAGGACCACTCGGCCGCGGATGTCGCCGAGGGGATCGAGGCGCTGCGCGACGGCGACGGCGAGGGGGCCGGCGAGGCGTATGCGAGGCTCGTGGAGCGGTGGCGGGCGGTGCGGGACCTTCAGTTCGCCAACTGAGGCCGGACGCGGGACGTAGGTCCCGATACGGGCCTTTGCCTCAAGCGTGACGGAACGCACTTTACCGCGCTCTTGCGCCCATCGCCCCTCCTCGTGCCAAAATAGGACAAGGAGTCCGGGGAGGGCTCCTTCCGCCCAAGTGTGGGCGGATTGCTCAGCATTGCACGCTATACGGGGGGTCTGTTGACTCCTGATCGCTCTGTGACTGATCGTCACTGTGGCGTGACTGTCCGCTATGGCATGGTCCATCGGCTTCCGTCGGTGATGAACACCTGGGAGGGCAATTCCATCGGTTTGGCCGACGTGGCTGGACGGATGGTGTAGTTGTAGTGCCGAGGACAAGCCGTTCGTCCTATAACCGACTCGACTCGCGTCCGCCATTTCGGGCAACGCGGGTCAAGGTGCAGAATTTAGAGGAATGAACCGAGAAGGTTCGGTTCTCCCGAGGAGGCCGCTCATGACCGCTCGCACCCCTGATGCCGAGCCGCTGCTGACCCCGGCTGAGGTCGCCACGATGTTCCGCGTCGACCCGAAGACGGTGACGCGCTGGGCCAAGGCTGGCAAGCTCACGTCGATTCGCACGCTCGGCGGACACCGCCGTTACCGCGAGGCTGAGGTCCGCGCACTGCTCGCGGGTATCCCGCAGCAGCGCAGCGAGGCCTGAACTACCGCTTAACCAGCAGTAACCCGCACAACTCGGGCGAAGAGCACCACTACTGCCAGGTCCCCCAACCTGGCCGTACGTCCGACATATAGCTACACGCGACGAGGGTCCCGCCCCAACGGGATCCACGCCTGAGCCGCATGGGTGCGTCGTCTGATCGCGCTGGACTCCGCCGGGTCCAGCGCGATCTTTTTTGTGCGCCGAAGAGGCCCTGGTGGGCGGGGATATGAGCGCCCTTGTTGCTCTCTGGGGAGTCCTCGGAGGGGCGCGGGTGGGCGCGGGCGGAGTGCCCCGGGGCGCGCCCTGAGGATAGTGCAATTGCACATATTAAATTGACTGGTTGTAGGGAGGGTGTAAGTTCGGCCGTTCCTGAAACTGGTTCGGTGACACCCGTCACATGCCGAGTGGCTTGTTGCGCGCGTTGCCCCTGCGCTAAAGGGACTTCGGCGGGGCTTTGGTCATGCGTCGGGGGGACTTTCGTCCTCACCCGGCTCCCCGCCGTCCTCGCGTACGGCGCCCTCACGGACGAAGCCGCCCTCGGGTGCCTCGCGCTCGCCGGGGCGGCGCTGAGAGGGCTCCAGGGCGAGCCTCAGCAGCCGGTGACAGATGGGGCAGTGTCGCGTCAGGTGGCGGTAGCCGGTGGCCGCCGCGAGGTGTGCGCGCAGCAGCGCGCGCGTCTCGTGCCGCGCGGACGCGGAAGAAGCAGACATGCGTCACCTCCCGGGGAGCCTGCCGCCGGCTCCCTGCTGTCTGGGGTACCGGCGGAATGTGACGCAGTCAAGACGCGAACACGAGAACGGGCCGGATCCGACGGGTCGGGGGTGGCGGGGGGTGGCGAGGGGCGGGCATGCGAAAGGCCCCGCATCCACGTGGGTTGCGGGGCCTTTCCTACTGCGGTCCTGACGGGATTTGAACCCGCGGCCTCCACCTTGACAGGGTGGCGAGCACTCCAAACTGCTCCACAGGACCTTGCTCTGCGGCACTCGCTGGTGCGTTGTGCTGCGAGACAGGACTCTACAGCAGCGCAGGCCCGGCGGTCGAACTCACCCTGCGTGCCGGGGTGATCACGGCGCCGCCGCGTCGATGGCCTTCACGATCCGCTTGTCCGAGACGGGATACGCCGTGCCCAGCGCGTGCGCGAAGTAGCTGACGCGGAGCTCCTCGATCATCCAGCGGATGTCCAGGGCCTCCTGGGGCACGGGCCGGCCCGACGGCAGCTGTTCGAGGAGCCACAGGTACTCGTCCCGCATCTCGTGGACCTTCGCCATGCGCGTGGTGTCCCGCTGGACGTTCGTAGGCATCTGCTGGAGCCGCCGGTCCGCCGCCACCATGTACCGCATCAGGTCCGGCAGACGCCGCAGGCCCGTCTCCGTCACGAAGCCCGGTTTGATGAGGGAGTTCAGCTGCTCCCGCACGTCCGACAGATTGGGGAGGAGCACCGCGCTCTTCGTCGACTTCAGGCGCCGCTCGCAGGCCTGCCACGCGGCGAGGACCTGCTCCACCTGGCCGACCGCCCGCACGGTGGTGTCGACGATCTCCGCACGCACCTTGTCGAACAGCTTGCGGTACGACTCCTCGTCCCAGACGGGCCCGCCGAAGTCCGCGATCAGTTTGTCCGCCGCGGCCATCGCGCAGTCGTCGAAGAGCGCCTGCATGGAGCCGTGCGGATTCGCCGACAGGGCGAGCTTCTGCTGGTTGGACAGCTTGTCCGAGGCGAACTTGCCCGGATTGACGGGGATGTTGCGCAGGATGAGCCGGCGCGTGCCGCGCCACATCGCCTGCCGCTGCTCCGCCTCGGTGTCGAAGAGACGTACGGAGACGGTGTCGCCGTCGTCCACGAGGGCCGGGTACGCCTTCACCGGCTGCCCCGCACGGCGGGTCTCGAAGACGCGGCTGAGCGTGCCGATGGTCCAGTCCGTAAGTCCCGCGCGCTCCACGGCCGCGCCGCCCGTCCGCTCGGCGGTCGCCGCGGCCGCCTGCGAGAGCGCCTGACGGGCCTTCGGCTTCAGCCGCAGCTTGAGCGCTTCGAGGTCCTTGTCCTCGGCGAGCTTGCGACGCCGCTCGTCGGTGATCCGGAACGTGATCTTCAAGTGGTCGGGTACGCGCGTCAGATCGAAGTCGTCGGGCGTGACCGGCACACCGACCATCCGCTGGAGCTCACGCGCCAGCGTGACGTGCAGCGGCTCCTGGAGGGGGACGGCGCGCTCCAGAAACGCCTTCGCGAAGTTCGGCGCCGGGACGTAGTTCCGCCGGATCGGCTTCGGCAGGGAGCGGATCAGTTCGATGACCACGTCCTCGCGCAGACCCGGGATCTGCCAGTCGAAGCCCTCGTCCGTGACCTGGTTCAGCACCTGGAGCGGGATGTGGACCGTGACGCCGTCCGCGTCCGCGCCCGGCTCGAACTGATACGTCACCCGGAACTTCAGCGGCCCCTGACGCCACGAGTCGGGGTAGTCGTCCTTGGAGACGTCACCCGCCTTCTCGTTGATGAGCATCGACCGCTCGAAGTCGAGCAGTTCGGGCTCTTCCCGCTGCTGCTTCTTCCACCAGGAGTCGAAGTGGGCGCCCGAGACGACGTCTTCGGGGACCCGCTGGTCGTAGAAGTCGAAGAGCGTCTCGTCGTCGACGAGGATGTCGCGGCGCCGCGCGCGGTGCTCCAGCTCCTCGACCTCGGTGAGGAGCTTGCGGTTGGCGGCGAAGAACTTGTGGTGCGTGCGCCAGTCGCCCTCGACGAGCGCGTTGCGGATGAACAGGTCGCGGGAGACCTCGGGGTCGATCCGGCCGTAGTTCACCTTGCGCTGGGCGACGATCGGGACGCCGTACAGCGTCACCTTCTCGTACGCCATCACGGCCGCCGCGTCCTTCTCCCAGTGCGGCTCGCTGTACGTCCGCTTGAGCAGGTGCTCGGCGAGCGGCTCGACCCACTCGGGCTCGATCTTCGCGTTGACGCGGGCCCACAGGCGGGACGTCTCGACCAGCTCGGCGGACATGATGAAGCGCGGCGGCTTCTTGAAGAGCGCCGAGCCGGGGAAGATCGCGAACTTGGCGTTGCGGGCGCCGATGTACTCGTTACGGCCGCCGCCGCGCTGCTTGGGGTCCTTCTCCTTGCTGTCCTTCGACTCCTTCACGTCCTTCATCCCGATGTGGGAGAGCAGACCGGCCAGGAGCGAGATGTGGACGCGGTCCTCGGGGGCGTCGTCCTCGTTGAGGTGGATGCCCAGCTGCTTGGCGACCGTACGCAGCTGCGTATAGATGTCCTGCCACTCGCGGATCCGCAGGAAGTTCAGGTACTCCGCCTTGCACATGCGGCGGAAGGCCGACGAGCCGCGCTCCTTCTGCTGCTCGCGGACGTACCGCCACAGGTTGAGGAAGGCCAGGAAGTCGGAGGTCTCGTCCTTGAAGCGGGCGTGCTGCTGGTCGGCCTGGGCCTGCTTCTCCGCCGGGCGCTCGCGCGGGTCCTGGATGGAGAGCGCCGCCGCGATCACCATGACCTCGCGCACGCAGCCGTTCTTGTCGGCCTCCAGGACCATGCGGGCCAGGCGGGGGTCCACCGGCAGCTGGGCCAGCTTGCGGCCCTGCTGGGTGAGGCGCTTCTTCGGGTCCTTCTGCGTCGGGTCCAGCGCGCCGAGCTCCTGGAGGAGCTGGACGCCGTCGCGGATGTTGCGGTGGTCCGGCGGGTCGATGAAGGGGAACTTCTCGATGTCGCCGAGGCCGGCCGCGGTCATCTGGAGGATGACGGAGGCGAGGTTCGTACGGAGGATCTCCGCGTCCGTGAACTCGGGGCGGGAGACGAAGTCGTCCTCGCTGTACAGCCGAATGCAGATGCCGTCCGACGTACGGCCGCAGCGGCCCTTGCGCTGGTTGGCGCTGGCCTGGCTGATCGCCTCGATGGGCAGGCGCTGCACCTTCGTGCGGTGGCTGTAGCGGGAGATGCGGGCCGTGCCCGGGTCGATCACGTACTTGATGCCGGGGACCGTCAGGGAGGTCTCGGCGACGTTCGTCGCGAGGACGATGCGTCTGCCGGTGTGCTGCTGGAAGACCCGGTGCTGCTCGGCGTGCGACAGGCGGGCGTAGAGGGGCAGGACTTCCGTGAACCGGTAGTTCTTCTTGTTCAGCGCGTCCGCCGTGTCGCGGATCTCGCGCTCCCCGGAGAGGAATACGAGAATGTCGCCCTTGCCCTCCGCCTGGAGCTCCTCGACGGCGTCCGTGATCGCGGTGATCTGGTCGCGGTCGGAGTCGTCGCCGTCCTCTTCGAGGAGGGGCCGGTAGCGCACCTCCACCGGGAACGTGCGCCCGCTGACCTCGACGATCGGGGCGTCCCCGAAGTGCCGCGAGAACCGCTCGGGGTCGATGGTCGCCGACGTGATGACGACCTTCAGGTCCGGGCGCCTGGGCAGCAGCTGGGCCAGATAGCCGAGCAGGAAGTCGATGTTGAGCGAGCGCTCGTGGGCCTCGTCGATGATGATCGTGTCGTACGCGCGCAGCTCGCGGTCCGTCTGGATCTCGGCCAGCAGGATGCCGTCCGTCATCAGCTTGACGAACGTGCCCTCCGGATTGACCTGGTCCGTGAAGCGGACCTTCCAGCCGACGGCCTCGCCCAGCGGCGTGTCCATCTCCTCGGCCACGCGCTCGGCGACCGTACGGGCCGCGATGCGGCGCGGCTGCGTGTGGCCGATCATGCCGCGCACGCCCCGGCCCAGCTCCAGACAGATCTTGGGGATCTGCGTGGTCTTGCCGGAACCGGTCTCGCCCGCGACGATCACGACCTGGTGGTCGCGGATCGCGGCGGCGATGTCGTCCTTCTTCTGGCTGACCGGGAGCTGCTCGGGGTACGTGATCGCGGGCACGCGGGAGCCGCGCTCGGCCATCCGTGCCGCGGCCTTCTCCACGTCCGCCGCGATCTCGGCGAGGACGGCGGCACGGGCCTCGGGCTTGCGGATGCGGCGCGCACCCTCCAGCCGGCGGCCGATCCGGTGCTCGTCGCGCAGCGAGAGCTCGGTCAGGCGGGGGGCGAGGGTGTCGAGGGTGAGGGCGGGCTGCGTAGACATACGCCGTCCAGGATCTCACCCGCCGCTCGGCGGTGGCGAACCGATTTCCCGGGCGGTGCGCCCCGGCACGTACGATTCCGGGCATGTTGTCCCGTGCGCGTCTGTCGTGGTGCCCCTTGGTGGGGGTCCTGCTCGTCGTGCTCGGGGCGTTCTGCGGGCCCGCGGTGGCCGTGGAACCGGTGGTGAAACCGACGGCGTCGGTGCAGGTCGTTTCGGTGCAGGCCGTGGAGTCCGCCGGGGTGCCCGGCTGCGGCAAGGGCGCCCAGCGGGACGCCGGTCAGGCTCCCGCGACCCCGCCACGCTCCAGTTCCGCGTACGAGCTGCTGCCCGCCCTGCATCAGGCCCATGCCGCGTCCGGCGCGTGGGGCGTCGGGCAGCCGGTGCCGCTGCTGACACCGGAGCGCGGGCCGCCGCCGCTCACGCCGCCTTCCCCTGTGGATCTCTCGATCCTGCGCGTGTAGGGGCCCCCGTACCCCGGGGCCCCTTCCACCACATACACGTACAGGAACAGAGAGAACTTCTCGATGCCCAAGAGCGACAACAACAAAAAGAAGAACATCGCCATCGGCGCGGGCGTGGCCCTCGCCGCGCTGCTGCTCGGCGCCGCTTCCTACAGCGCCACCAAGCCCGATGAGCCCTCTTCGGTCACCGCGAAGGAGGAACCCGCCGCGGACGTCTCCGCCGAGCCGCGGGCCGGGGCCTACCCCGAGCTGGAGAAGCTCGCGCGGCGCGACGCCGGGGACCCGCTCGCGCAGGGCCGCGCTGACGCGCCCGTCGTGATGGTCGAGTACGCCGACTTCAAGTGCGGCTTCTGCGGAAAGTTCGCCCGCGACACCGAGCCGGGCCTCGTGAAGAGGTACGTCGACGAAGGCGTCCTGCGCATCGAGTGGCGCAACTTCCCGATCTTCGGCGAGGACTCCGAGCGGGCCGCGCGCGGCGCGTGGGCGGCGGGGAAGCAGGGGCGCTTCTGGCAGTTCCACGAGGCCGCGTACGCCGAGGGGTCCAAGGAGAAGGGCTTCGGCGAGAGCCGGCTGAAGGAACTCGCCGAGGAGGCGGGCGTCAAGAACGTCGACCGCTTCGTCCGCGACGCCGGGAGCGACGCGGCCGAGGCGGCCGTGAAGAAGGACCAGGAGGAGGCGTACGGCCTCGGCGCCACCTCGACGCCGTCCTTCCTCGTCAACGGGCGGCCCATCTCGGGCGCGCAGCCGGACCAGGTCTTCGACCAGGCGATCGAGGCGGCGGCCAAGAGTGCCGGGCGCGCGGGCGGTCCGGCGGGCGGCAAGGGCGGTTCGGAGTGACCGCCGATGTGGGGTACTTCGCCGCGTTCCTGGGCGGGCTGCTCGCTCTCGTCAGTCCGTGCAGCGCACTGCTCCTGCCCGCCTTCTTCGCGTACTCGATCGACTCCACCTCCCGCCTCGTCGCGCGGACCGGCATCTTCTACGCCGGTCTCGCCACGACCCTGGTACCGCTGGGCGCGGCCGGGTCCTACGCCGGGCGGTTCTTCTTCGGCCACCGCGACCAGCTGGTGCTCGTCGCCGGGTGGCTGATCATCGGGCTCGGGGTGCTCCAGATCGTGGGGATGGGGTTCGCCTCGCGCAGGATCGCGGAGCTGTCGGGCCGCATCCGGCCGACGACGGCGGTCTCCGTGTACGCGCTGGGGGCGGTGTACGGGCTCGCCGGGTTCTGCGCCGGCCCGATCCTCGGCAGCGTCCTGACGGTCGCGGCGGTCAGCGGGAGCCCTGTGTACGGCGGGCTGCTCCTCGCCGTCTACGCGCTGGGCATGGCCGTGCCGCTCTTCCTCCTCGCGCTGCTCTGGGAGCGGTTCGACCTGGGGCGGCGGAGGTGGCTGCGGGGGCGGGCCTTCCGCGTCGGCCGCTTCGAGCTGCACACGACCTCGCTGCTCTCCGGGCTCTTCTTCGTCGGCCTCGGGGCGCTCTTCCTCGCCTACGACGGTACGACCGCGCTGCCGGGCCTCCTGGACGTGGACGACTCGTTCGCGGTGGAGCAGTGGGCCGGGGGCGTCGGCAGGGCCGTGCCGGACTCGGTGCTGCTGATCGGCGTCGTGGTGCTGGTGGGGGCGGGGCTTGCGGTGCGGGGGTGGCGACGGAGGGAGAAGTCCGTTTCGTCAGCCGCTGAGTGAGTTCGTCGGCTACTGGGCGCGTAGGTCGCTTATATCTGGTTTAGCGTATTCGTATGCCTGATCATGAGCCGGGACAGCAGAGTCAGCATCCGCACGGCGCGGGTGGCGCGCATGGGGCGCACGGGCGGGTGCCCACCCTCGGTGAGCGGTGGGACGCCTTCAAGCAGTCGCCGTTTCTGCCCGCGATCGTGCTCGTCTTCATCCTGGCGGCCGCCGCGGGCCTCTTCGCGGGCTCGTACACGTACTCGATGGCGAACCCGACGCCCCACCACGTCCCCACGGCCGTCGTCGGCTCACCGGACGCGGCGCACGGCAAGGCCTTCCTCGGCGGCATGGAGAAGGCGCTGAACGCGTCGCTGGAGGTGCGGCGGTACGACAGTGTGGCCGGGGCCCGGCGGGACGTGGAGGAGCAGAAGGTCTTCGCGATCCTCGACGTGGGTGACGAGAAGGTGACGCTGGATGTCTCCGGGGCGTCCGGCGCCTCGGTCGCGCAGGTGTTCGCGGAGACCGCGCCGAAGGTGGGCGAGAAGGTCGGGGTCCCGGTCACGGTGAGGGACATCAATCCGCTGCAGGACGGCGATCCCCGGGGGCTCGCCATCTTCTACATCTCCCTGGCGGCGGTGATCATCGGCTTCGTCGGGGCGATCCAGCTGAGCGTGCACGCGCGGGGGCTGAACCCGGCGGAGCGGATCGGCTTCACGGCGCTGTACGCGCTGCTCGGGGCGTTCGTCATCGCGGCGGTCGTCGACTGGTGGCTGGGGGCGGTGGATCTGCCGTTCGTGGAGTCGTGGCTGATCCTGGCGCTGACGATGTTCGCGTCCGGGATGGTCTTCTCCATGTTCAACACCATGTTCGGACGGTGGGCGATGCTGCCGACGTGGGGCTTGATGGTGCTCCTCGGGAACCCGTCGTCCGGGGGCGCGGTGTCGTGGCCGCTGCTTCCCTCGGTGCTGGGGCACATCGGGCAGTGGCTGCCGCCCGGGGCGTCCGTCAACGCGCAGCACACGGCGGTGTACTTCGGCGGGCACCAGCATGCGTTCCCGTTTCTGGTGCTCGGGGGGTGGGCGCTGTTGTCCTGCGCGGTGTTCTGGGTGTGGCGGCACCGGCATCCGGGGGGACGGGTGGCTGCGGCGGCCCATGCGGCGGCCTGACTCGGCGTGAGCCCCCCGGCGGGCGGAGTGGGGAACGGCGAAGGCCCCGTCCAGGGGACGGGGCCTTCGGTGAGGTGGCTGGGGCCGGGATCGAACCGGCGACCTATCGCTTTTCAGGCGATCGCTCGTACCAACTGAGCTACCCAGCCACGCGACCCACGAGGAATCGCAAGCGGTCCTGACGGGATTTGAACCCGCGGCCTCCACCTTGACAGGGTGGCGAGCACTCCAAACTGCTCCACAGGACCAAGCATTGTGCGAGCACTAGTCTCGCACAAGGTGTTACGTGCCCCCAACGGGATTCGAACCCGTGCTACCGCCTTGAAAGGGCGGCGTCCTGGGCCACTAGACGATGAGGGCTAAGGGCCCGCCTGGGCGCTTTGCAGCGCGTCGGGGACGTGAGAAGCATATGGGATGCGGAGAGGTATCGCCAAAACACTTATCGGCGCCCCGGGGCGGGCTCCCCGGAAGACCGCCCGGCAGGCCGATCGGAAGCCCGACCGGAAGACCGCCCCGGTGAGGAGCCGGGAGCTGTAGAAGGTGCCGTCGGGGAAGGTGTCGCACCAGGCTGGTTCTCCTTGGGCAGATGGCGGCTGACCTCCGCCTTCGTCAGGCCGAGCCCGCCCAGCTTGATCTCGTCCCAGGCCTGGAGCCGCTTGCTCGTGCGGTCCAGGTAGAGGACGGACGCCTCGACCGGGTCGGGGTACTTGCCCTCGACCGCCCGCAGCCCGCTGCCGCCCGTCGAGCCCTCGATGCGCAGCCGCGTCCCCCCGTCCATGACCTCCATCTCCTGGTGGTGGACGTGCCCCGCGAGGACCAGCGGCACCTCGCCGTCCGTCTGGCGCGCCGCCGTCGGGTTGTGCGCGATCGCCACGTCGACCGGGGTGCCGGCGGCCCGTTCGGCGCGCAGGGCCGACGCGAGGCGGATGCCTGCCATGCGCTGGACCGAGTCGCCGTCCGCCTTCTCCGAGCGGTCGGGGGTGTACTGCGGGTCGCCGATCCCGGCGAGGCGCAGCCCGGCGACGGTCTCCGCCTCGCCGTCGTCGAGCACGTGGACGTTCTTGAAGCGCTCCAGATAGCGCTGGGTGGTGAACGAGTCGTGGTTGCCGCGCACCCACACGTAGGGGGCGCCGAGTTCCTCGATGGGGTCGAGGAAGGCGTTCTCGGCGGCCGAGCCGTGGTCCATGGTGTCGCCGGAGTCGACGATGACGTCGATGTCGTACTGCTCGACGAGGGAGGCGATGATCTTCCAGCTCGCCGGGTTGAGATGGATGTCGGAGACGTGCAGGACCCGCATGGTGGTGGGGTCCGGCTGGTACGCGGGAAGCGTGGACGTCACGTCGTACAGCTTGGTGACGTTGGTGACCAGACGGGCCAACTCCTGCTGATAGATGTCGAATTCGGACACGATGCTGCGGGCGTTGCCGACGACGGAGGGGGCGCTGCTGAGGAGGCCGGAGAACTTGGGCTCCAGGACCGACTTGGGGTTCCAGGTGGCGTACGCGGCCGTGCCCGACGCCGCGAGCAGGGCGAGCGCCAGACCGCCCGCCGCGAGCGCGCGGCGCGGGCGGCGGTAGACGGCGAGGCCGAGTGCGGTGGCGCCCGAGACGACGGCGACACAGGAGCGTACGGCCAGGTCGAGCGTGCCGTGGCCGACGTCGCGCGCGACCTCGTCCTGAAGGCCCGCGAGCCGCTCCGGGTGGTCGACCAGGGCCCGGGAGCGCACCGGATCGAGGCGGTCGACGTCCACGTCCAGGCGGATGGGGGCCGTGTGGGAGCGCAGCTCCAGGGCGCCCAGCGGGGAGACATTGATCTTCGTACCGCCGGTCAGGGACGGGCGGAGCGTCATCCGGGTGTCCATGGGGCCGACCGGCGCGCGCACGCTGCCGACGATCAGCAGGCCGAGCCAGGCGCCGAGAAGTACGACGGCTACGAGGCCGAGGGCGCGGGTGTACGGGTGCGGTGGACTCACCAGCTCGCCGGCCGGATGCGCGCGGCGAGTGCGGTAGTGGCCTACGAGGGCGGCTGCCGCCCTTCGTACGCCTTGGGGAACGACCATGAAGGCGCGAGCCATTGGTCCCGTATGCCCAATTGCGGCGATCGGTATGCCCTGACGGGGGCGGCGGCGTGGCTGACAATGGGGGTGTGCTGGAGATGACGCGCGAGGAGTTCGAGGAACTGGTCGGCGAGGCTCTCGACCGGATTCCGCCGGAGTTGACGCGGTTGATGGACAACGTGGCCGTTTTTGTCGAGGACGAGCCGCCCACCGACGATCCCGAGTTGCTCGGGCTGTACGAAGGGACTCCGCTGACCGATCGGGGTGAGTGGTACGCGGGTGTCCTGCCGGACCGCATCACCATTTACCGGGGGCCCACGCTCCGGATGTGCGAGTCGCGCGAGGAGGTGGTCGCCGAGACGGAGATCACGGTGGTGCACGAGGTGGCGCACCACTTCGGGATCGACGACACCCGGCTGCACGCGCTCGGGTACGGGTGAGCGGGGCCGGGCGAGCGGGCACGGGCGGGGTGCGGGCGGGCGGGTGCGCGGATGACGTCCGTGTCCTCTTGTGGGCCAGGGGAGTTGGACAGGGTGTCCCGATTCTCAGCGCCTCAGGAGGTGCTCGGCCGTGCGTCAGTTGTACGTTCCCGTCCGTTGGGCCGCGGTCGCGGTGGCCGTCGCGGCGACCACGGGCTGCATGAGCATCAGTGACGACGGGAACGCGCCGCGGCCCGGGCACACCTCGGGAGACCGCGAAGGGGCGGCCGCGTCCGACGGCAAGCCGGTGACCCGGGGCGACGACGTCGCGGTCGGAGGCGAGCGCGGGCAGGGCCGGGACAAGGGCAAGGCCGACGGCAAGGGCAGAGGCAAGGGCAGAGGCAAGGGCGAACGCGGGCCCGCGGGCGAGGGCGACGGTGCCCCGGCGGGCGACGAGTCACCCGCCGGGGGCAGGAAGCCGTCGGAGTCGGCCTCCGCCCCGGACCCCGTGAGGCCGACGAAGCCGGGCGGGCCCAGCAAGCCCACGCCGACCCGGCCGAAGCCGACCCCCACGCGGTCCAGCGAGGAGCCCGATCCGCCGAAGCCCACGCCGAGCCCGACGCCGGTGCCGACCACTCCGGAGCCCTCTTCGTCGGCGCACGACGGGCCGGGGCAGGGCGCGCAGCTGCAGCGGCGCGACGCGGGGATCGCGGAGCGCGAGCCGTCGCCCGAGGCGGGGCCGCGGTAGCTGCCGCGGTGGACGGCCGCGGTCCGTCGCGGTCTGTCGCGGTCGATCGTGGTCGGCGCGGTCGATCGTGGTCGGTCGCGGGTGGGGCCGGGCCCACGTATGCGTACGTTTGCGCAGGTGGGAGGGGGTCGGCGGGGGGCGGTTTGCCATATGGGGCGGGGGGTGCGTATGGTGGTAGATCGTTTGATACCACTTGCCCGGCGCCGACACAGAAGAGCGCCGCGTGGCGCGTACTCTCCCTTGCCGTGGCTGACCGCATCGAGGCGGTCCATTGCGAAATCACGGAGTTGACGGGCGCGTGCCGAAACTCCGGAAGGTTTCGCATTTCGTATGTCCATTTTCAGTTCTGACCAGGCCGTCCTGCCCGAGAACGACGAGAACGTGATCGTCGAGACGGCTGTCGCCGCCGAGGTCGCCGAGGTCGCCACGGTCGTTGAGACCGCCGAGGTCGTCGAGATCGTCGAGACTGTCGACGCCGTCAAGGCCGTCGAGAGCGAGGCCGTGGAGGCCGCCGCCGAGACCGTCGAGACCGCCGAGACCGTCGCCGCTGTGGAGGTCGTCGAGACCGCCGCCGCCGAGATCGTCGTCGGGTCCGAGGACGTCACCG
The DNA here is from genome assembly GCF_053589195.1 of Streptomyces sp. NPDC003379. Classification (NCBI taxonomy): domain Bacteria; kingdom Bacillati; phylum Actinomycetota; class Actinomycetes; order Kitasatosporales; family Streptomycetaceae; genus Streptomyces; species Streptomyces sp. NPDC003379. The sequence continues at coordinate 88,800 of NZ_JBSFRK010000020.1, forward strand.
AGGTCGCTGCCGAGGCTGACGCCGAGGTCGAGGCCGACGCCGACGCCGAGCCCGAGATGACCTTCACCGACCTCGGTCTGCCCGAGGGCATCGTCCGCAAGCTCGCGCAGAACGGCGTGACCACGCCCTTCCCGATCCAGGCCGCGACCATCCCGGACGCCCTGGCCGGCAAGGACATCCTCGGCCGTGGCCGCACCGGCTCCGGCAAGACCCTCTCCTTCGGCCTGCCGATGCTGGCGACGCTCGCCCAGGGCGGCCGCACCGAGAAGAAGAAGCCCCGCGGCATCATCCTCACCCCGACCCGTGAGCTCGCGATGCAGGTCGCGGACGCCCTCCAGCCCTACGGCGACGTACTCGGCCTGAAGATGAAGGTCGTCTGCGGCGGTACGTCCATGGGCAACCAGATCTACGCCCTTGAGCGCGGCGTCGACATCCTCGTCGCCACCCCGGGCCGTCTGCGCGACATCATCAGCCGCGGCGCCTGCTCGCTGGAGAACACCCAGATCGCCGTTCTCGACGAGGCCGACCAGATGTCCGACCTGGGCTTCCTGCCCGAGGTCACCGAGCTGCTCGACCAGGTTCCGGGCGGCGGCCAGCGCATGCTGTTCTCCGCCACGATGGAGAACGAGATCTCCACGCTGGTCAAGCGCTACCTGACCAACCCGGTGACGCACGAGGTCGACAGCGCCCAGGGCAACGTCACGACCATGACGCACCACATCCTGATCGTGAAGCCCCGCGACAAGGCGCCCGTCACGGCCGCCATCGCCGCGCGCAAGGGCCGCACGATCATCTTCGTCCGCACCCAGCTGGGCGCCGACCGCATCGCCGAGCAGCTCTGCGACTCGGGTGTGAAGGCCGACGCGCTGCACGGCGGCATGACGCAGGGTGCCCGCACCCGCGTCCTCGAAGACTTCAAGAAGGGCTACGTCAACGCCCTCGTCGCCACCGACGTCGCCGCGCGCGGCATCCACGTCGACGGCATCGACCTGGTCCTGAACGTGGACCCGGCCGGCGACCACAAGGACTACCTGCACCGCTCCGGCCGCACCGCGCGTGCCGGCCGCTCCGGCACGGTCGTCTCCCTGTCGCTGCCGCACCAGCGCCGCCAGATCTTCCGCCTGATGGAGGACGCGGGCGTCGACGCCACGCGCCACATCATCAACGGCGGCGGCACCTTCGACCCGGAGGTCGCCGAGATCACCGGCGCCCGCTCGATGACCGAGGTGCAGGCGGACTCCGCGGGCAACGCCGCGACCCAGGCCGAGCGTGAGGTCCGTGACCTCACCAAGGAGCTGGAGCGCGCCCAGCGCCGCGCCGCCGAGCTGCGCGAGGAGGCCGACCGCCTCACCGCGCGTGCCGCCCGTGAGCGTGGCGAGGACCCGGAGGCCGCGATCGCCGAGGCCACCGCTGCGGCCGCCGAGGCCGTCGTCGAGGCCGCCGCCGCGTCCGTCCCGGAGCAGCCGACCGCCGAGCGAGCCGAGCGAGCCGAGCGCGTCGAGCGCCCCGCTCGCGAGGAGCGTTCGTCGTCCTCGTCCTCGTACGAGAACCGTCGTCCGCAGCGCGACGAGCGCGGCAACTACGAGCGTGAGCGCCGTGACGACCATGGTGGCCGTTCCTTCGAGCGTCGTGACGACCGCGGTGGCTCCGGCTTCCGTGGTGGCGACCGTCGCGAGGGTGGCGACCGCGGCGGCTTCAACCGTGACCGTGGCAACGACCGTGGTGGCCGTTCCTTCGAGCGTCGTGACGACCGCGGTGGCTCCGGCTTCCGTCGTGACGACCGCCCCTCGGGCGGCGACCGTGGCGGCTTCAACCGCGACCGCAACGACCGTGGCGGCTCGGGCTCCGGCTCCGGCTTCCGTCGTGACGACCGTCCGTCGGGTGGTTTCCGTGGCGGCGAGCGCCGTGACGACAACCGCGGTGGCTCCGGCTTCCGCCGTGACGACCGTCCCTCGGGCGGCGACCGTGGCGGCTCGGGCTCCGGCTTCCGTCGTGACGACCGTCCGTCGGGTGGTTTCCGTGGCGGCGAGCGCCGTGACGACAACCGCGGTGGCTCCGGCTCCGGCTCCAGCTTCCGCCGCGACGACCGCCCCGCAGGTGGCCACCGCGGCAGCGACCGTCCGTTCAACCGTGACCGTCGCGACGACCGCCCCGCCGGCGGCGCCCGCTCCGGCGGCCACGACCGCCCGACGTTCAACCGCCGCGACGACCGCTCCGGCACCGGCACGGGCTCCTTCGGCCGCCGCGACGACAAGCCGCGCTGGAAGCGCAACAGCTGACGGCACTGAGCCGAGCTGAGTCTCCCTGACAGACAGTGGCCCCCACCCGAATCCGGGTGGGGGCCACTGCTGCGTGCGGCGGTACGATCAGGCAACTCTGGGGAGGACGCGGCGGCCGGGGGCTGGACCGCCGTCCGCGACAGGCTCCTCCCCGCACCCTGGGGAGGGACTTCTGTGGGCTCCCCGCGGGCGTGTATGACCGTACGGAGAAGAAGACGGTTCCCGTCCCCCGGGGCGAGGCGCTGCTCGGCGACGGCTACGTGGTCACGCACGACAAGTCGGCGGCGAAGCTCGAACTGACCACGGTGTCGGGCGGCACGGCCGCCACCCGGCGCATCGGTGACCTGCCCGACACGGGCGTCTCCCAGCGCCATGTGCGGTGGACCGTCGACAAGTCCGGCACCGCCGCCTACGTCGACGCGCAGGAACGCGTGCACCTCGTGGCGTCCGGCGAGCCCGCCCAGCCGCTGACACAGCTGGCCCCCGCTGACAACGCCGCCACCGTCCGCGCGACCACCCGGGACGCCGTGCCCCGGGCACCCTCACACGGCTGCTCCTCTCCAAGCCCGCGGCGGGCTGGAAGCTGACCGTCCGCGCCCGGACCACCGGCCAGGTCGTGGACACGGCCGAGGGCGGTGCCGTGCGGGGCGACCTGACCGTGGGCTGGCACGGTGCCGACCGTGCGGCAGCGGGCGACGCGCTCTTCCCCAACGGCGCCTACGACTGGACGCTGTCCGTACGGCCCCTGGACGGAGCGGGCGCGCCGTTGGAGACGCGGGGCACGGTCATGCTGCGCGGCGGCGGTTCCGTGCGCCACGACCACGTGGGCGCCGACGCCGAACCCGACGGGGCGGGTGACCTGCTCACCCTCAACTCCTCGGGCGGCATGACCTTCCAGCAGGGCGACGGGAAGGGCGGGTTCTCGGGTAAGTCGTCGGCGAGCGGCTGGTCCACCAAGGCGCTCGCGGTGCCCTTCGGGGACATGGACGGCGCCCTGCGCGGATACCGGCCCGAGTGCGGGCAGCCGCTGACCCCGTCGGCCCCGTACAAGAAGCTGGGCACCGGCTGGAACGCGTACGACGTCCTCACCTCCCGGCACAAGGACGGAACGCTGTACCGGTACGCGGGCAAGGGTGACGGCACGGTGAAGGGCCGGGTCGAGGTCTTCACGGACTGGGGCGCCTCGTACAACGCCGTCGTCGGGGTCGGTGACATCACCGGTGACGGCAGGGCCGACCTGGTCGTGCGCGACACCTCGGGGAACCTCTATCGCAACGACGGCAAGGGGAACGGCTCGTTCACCGGGCGGACGAAGATCGCTGGTGGGTGGGGGCACCTACAAGGCATGGCGCATGTCGTGCCCCCGGCGAGGGAATCGCTGGGGGCATGACAAGTGAATCCGGAGAGTGGAAGCAGGCACCACCGGCCACACCCACCACACCCACCACGCCCACCGCCGGCTCCGACGAGGAACGCCTCGCCCAGCTCGGCTACACGCAGGTGCTCGCGCGCCGCATGTCGGCGTTCTCGAACTACGCCGTCTCGTTCACGATCATCTCGGTCCTGTCCGGGTGTCTCACCATGTACCTGTTCGGGATGAACACCGGTGGCCCCGCCCTGATCACCTGGGGGTGGGTCGGAGTCGGCCTGATGACGCTGTTCGTCGGGCTGGCCATGGCGGAGATCTGCTCCGCGTACCCGACCTCCGCCGGGCTCTACTTCTGGGCGCACCGCCTCGCGCCCCGGCGGACGGCGGCGGCCTGGGCGTGGTTCACGGGGTGGTTCAACGTCCTCGGGCAGGTCGCCGTGACCGCGGGCATCGACTTCGGCGCGGCGTCCTTCCTGGGCGCGTATCTGAACCTCCAGTTCGACTTCACCGTCACCGAGGAACGCACGATCCTGCTCTTCGCCGCGATCCTCGTCCTGCACGGGCTGCTCAACACCTTCGGCGTGCGCATCGTCGGGCTGCTCAACAGCATCAGCGTCTGGTGGCACGTGGTGGGCGTCGCCGTCATCGTCGGCGCGCTCACCTTCTCGCCGGACTCGCACCAGTCGCCGTCCTTCGTCTTCACGCACTTCGTGAACAACACGGGGTGGGGCAGCGGGCTGTACGTCGCCCTCATCGGGCTGCTGATGGCCCAGTACACCTTCACCGGGTACGACGCCTCCGCACACATGACCGAGGAGACCCGCGACGCCGCGACGGCCGGCCCCAAGGGCATCGTCCGGTCCATCTGGACGTCCTGGATCGCCGGCTTCGTCCTGCTCCTCGGCTTCACCTTCGCCATCCAGTCGTACGAGGGTGCCCGCGGGTCGGCCACGGGGGCGCCGCCCGCGCAGATCCTGCTCGACGCGCTGGGGGCGAGCGCGGGCAAGCTGCTCCTGCTCGTCGTCATCGGCGCGCAGCTCTTCTGCGGCATGGCGTCCGTGACCGCCAACTCCCGCATGATCTACGCCTTCTCACGGGACGGAGCGCTGCCCTTTTCGCACATCTGGCACTCGGTCAACCCTCGTACGCGTACGCCCGTCGCGGCCGTCTGGCTCGCGGCGCTCGGCGCGCTGGCGCTCGGTCTGCCGTATCTGATCAACGTCACGGCGTACGCGGCGGTGACCTCCATCGCCGTCATCGGGCTCTACATCGCGTACGTCATTCCGACCCTGCTGCGGCTGCGGCGCGGCGACGCCTTCGAGCGGGGCCCCTGGCACCTGGGCCGCTGGTCCCGGCCGGTCGGCGTCGTGGCGGTCGGGTGGGTCGGCGTGATCACCGTCCTGTTCATGCTGCCGCAGGTCTCGCCGGTCACCTGGGAGACCTTCAACTACGCGCCGATCGCGGTACTTGTCGTCCTCGGCTCCGCGGCGACCTGGTGGCTGGTGTCGGCCCGGCACTGGTTCCTCAACCCGGAACACGAGCGCACGCTGGCGCGCGAGGCGGCGCGGGCGGGGCTGCCGGAACCTCAGGATCCGTAGGCGAGGTCGTGCCCCGGCCCGTGCCCGGCCCCTGCCCAGGCCGTAGCCTGGTCCAAGGTCCGGTTCGTTGGCGCGTACCGGCCCTCGACGGCGATACCCGATCGGACGGCGGGGCGTGTCCCGCTATGCTCGGGGGTGCACCGACGAGGACCGTTAGCTCAATTGGCAGAGCAGTGGACTTTTAATCCATTGGTTGTGGGTTCGAGTCCCACACGGTCTACCGAGAGCGGGAGAGGGAAACCCCCTCTGACCTGCTATGCAGCGTCCGGGTCGACTTCGGTCGGCTCGGGCGCTGCCTTGTTTTCTGGTGCCTGCGGAGGTCGAGCAGGCCGGGGCCGGTGAAGGCGCGGGCGAAGTCGAGCAGACGCCAGCCGTGATCGCCGATGTGGAGGCTGGTGGGGTGGAACGTGGAGTGCACCCAGCCGAACGGGGTGAGCGTGGTGCCAGCGGCGCGGGGGCCGGCGGCCTTCGCGATCTGGTCGAGGGCATCTGCGATGTCGCCGGTGTCCGACCAGCGGTCGACCGCGTGGAGCTGGTCGAGGTGCTGGGCTGCACGGGCGGGCAGGCTGCTCAGGCATTCCTCGTTCGGGGACTGGGACACCGCGGGTGTGGGCCAGGCGGCGTTCGACGCCGGACATCGACCACACCCGCGCCTCAGCGCGCTCGGGAGGTGCCGCCCCTTGACTGCGCACAGGTGGGTCAGGCGGTCAGCTTCTCGTCCATGAGAGGGCTCCGTGGAGGGGTCGATCACGCGGTGGGCGTAGACCTGCTCGATCCATCCGGCCGCCCGCCCAGGTCGGCTGGAGGCGGGCGACCAGTTGAGGTAGCCGTGCGCTGGTCCGCGCCGGTCACTTGCCGAGGCGCGGACTCGCCTCCACATGCGGCCGCTTGGCCAATGAGGCAACGTAGATGATTGCGGCGAAGGAGACGCTCACTGCGGTCAGGAGCAGCCAGAACTGGTATCCCACGGCGCCGTGGTCGGAGGCCAGCACAGCGGCAAGGCCATTAGCGACGGCGCCTCCTCCGGCGATTGCTGTGCCGACGAAGCCGAAGGCCATGCCGCGCCGATGTGCGGGGACCGAGGCGGCGATCTCGCTGTCGATTCGGGGGTCAATCAAGACCTCTCCGGCGGAGAACAGCAGAACACACACGATCAGGCCGGCCACCGACCCCAGGGAGGCGGCCGCGAAGCTGGTCGCCATCACCAGTAGTGCGCCGGAGATGACCAGCGCCGAATTGCTGATTCTGCTGGTGGACTGGTTCAGGGGAACCTGGAGCAGCACCACGGCAATGGCATTGATGGTGAACAGGACGCCGACGAGGGACGAGCTCTGCACGCTGCCAGTGAACACAGGGAGGGCGTATTCGAGTTGGATGTAGCAGAAGCCGAAGGCGAAGGCGCACAGAAGCACCCACGCGAGCTTCCGACGGTCCACGGGAGCGGTTGCGCCTTCAGAGGCAGCAGCCGTTGTGGTGTTGGTGACCGTCGGTTCTTCGGAGGCCATCAACGGGCGCAGACGCAGAAGGACGACCGCCAGGACCACAAAGATGGCACTGGTGACAACGAAGCCGATCCGGGCGTCGGCCAGGAGCAGGAGGAGGGAGCCAGCCAGGGGGCCGAGGGCGTTGCCCGCGTTGTTCGCCGTGCTACGCAGGGCGAATACCGTCCTGAGCTGTTCGCCCGTCCCCAGCAGCCGTACCAGCGCCGACTTCGAAGCCGGTACATACATTGCGCCGCCGAACCCCAGGAGCGCGCAGGCGGCCACGATCGGTGCTGGTCCTGAAGCGGCCAGGAGGAGGATGTACGACAGGGCTCTGACGAGCAGACCGCCACACATGGCTGGGACCGCGCCGACGCGGTCGGCGATCCAGCCGCCCAGGAGGGTCAGCCCCTGCTGGGACCAGAACTTCACCGTGATCGCCATGGCCACTACGGCCGGGCTGAGGTGCTCTTCCCGGGTCAGAAAGACGGCGAGATAAGGAATCACGAGGTTGCTGCCGAACGCGACGGCGAAGTTGCCGGTCAACAGGAGCAGACACCCGGGCGTGCGCTTGGCGAGGCGCAAGGTTTCCCTCATGAAGGGCCGGCCCGCCCGGTTTCGGTTCGGATGACGGTGGTCCGCTCGAACCATGCCGCGGCCGCGGCCAGCGCAGTCTCGACCTCGTTGCGTGAACCGCCGGTGGCGAGCACGGAACCGATCTTCTCCACGCTCAGCTGGGCGAGCTGGAGGACGGTGCCCGGCTCGGCGTGCTTCCGGTACGCGGCGATTCCGGGTATTGGGCACTCCGCAGGAATCTCCACCAGGGTGCCGGCCCGCGGTGGGAACAGCGAGAGACCGGCAATCCGCTCCGGTACGGCCGGAATCAGGGGCGGCTCGTTGCTGCTGAGGGACCGGACGTAGACCTCGGGCAGTGTGATGCCGAAGCCGAGCTGCAGTACGTTCTCGATCATCCCGCCGCCCATGCGGCTGGCGACCTCGTTGAACACCAGATGCCCGTCCGGGGTGCGGAAGGCTTCGGCGTGGAACATGAAGGTGTCTGGAGTGGGAAGCGCGGCCAGGGCCCGACGGGTGAGGTCACGCGCGGGCTCCAGGAGGGGATCGTCCTCGTCTAGCAGGCAGCTGTGCAGCGCCCGCCCGCCCTTGATGTCCAGACAGGTGCTGTCGCCCTGGGTCGAGGGCCACATGAGCCGGGTCTTCCCGGCGACGACGATGCCGTCGACGTGCAGGAGCTCGTGCTCCAGGTACTGCTCGGCGAGCAGCTGGGCGCCATCGTCGGTGCCCAGGTCCCGGTGGGTGGCGAGCAGGGATTCGACGTCCTGCCCGTCGTGCAGTACGTGCACATCCATGGAGCCGCCACCGCGTCGGGGCTTGACGACGACGGGGTAGCCGACCTCCTCGATGAATCCGAGCAGGTTGGCGAGGTTCGCGACAGGTGCGTAGGAGGCGAGCGGAATGCCGGCCGCCAAAAGTATGCGTTTCATCACGAGTTTGTCGCGGAAGGCGGTCGCGCTCGTGACGTCCTGCCCCGGTACTGCGAACAGCTCACGCAGCCGCGCGGCCCTGAGAATGTCGAACTCCGACAGCGCGACGACGCGGTCGAAGCCCCATTTCTGATGCAGTGTGAGGGCCTGGCTCTCCACCAGGGGATTGAAGTGGAAGTCGTCGACGACCTCCACATGCGCGTATCCGGCGAGCTGTGCCGAACGCTCCTGCGGTTCGGATGAGACGGCCGCCGCGTCGGTCAGCAGGACGGACTCGTGGTCGGCGCCGAGCCAGTCCGGGAAGCGGCGCCCGGTGAGCGGAGTCCGGTTGAGGATCAGGTACCTCATCGGACCTCCACGGCGATGGCGTCTCGAAACGAGTGGAATCCCTCGTCGACGGCCTCGCCGGTGGCGGCCGAGAAGAGCACGTGTCCATGCGCCGCCGAGGCGTGCGGCGGCACGAGAACCTGGTCGCCGGGGTTGCCGTAAAGCATGATCTCGCTGACCCGGGCGTCGGACTCGACCTTGTCGAGGCCGGCCACCCCGACCAGCTCGCCCGCCCGCTCGGCGAAGAAGAGGTAGAAGCCCGTGGGCTTCGGCGCGTTCGGCGGGGCCAGGCGTGGCGCACGGCCGGTTGCGACGTCGAGCAGGGCCTCGACCATATCGATGCCCGTACTCAGAAGGACGGACTGATAGACGGGCCCGCCGCCCAGGCGGGCCGCCGTCTCGAGGATGTAGGGATCACCGTCCGCGGTGATCCGGAACTCCGTGTGGGTGGCACCGGTAGTGATTCCGAGTGCCCCGTGGGCGGCCTCGACCGCTGCGGTGATCCGCTTCACGAGTTCGGCGGGGAGCTGGGTCGGGGTCGTGTAGTAGACCTCTTCGAAGAAGGGGCCCTCCATCGGGAGCGGCTTGTCGTGGATGGCCACGATCTGGGTCTCGCCGGCGACGACGATCGACTCGACGCTGATCTCGGCGCCCGGCACGTACGCTTCGAGGAGCAGAGCCTCGCCGTACTCCTCGCGGGTACGGGTGTGCAGCGGGTCGTGGATGAAGCCGGTCCAGGCACCTCGCTGTAGGGGTTCGAAGTGTTCGGCCAGCTCGGTATCGCTGTCCACTCGGCGTACGTACTTGCTCCCGCCCCCGATCAACGGCTTCAGGACAAGGGGGTAGCTGAGCTTCGCGGCACCCTCGACGGCGGCGTCCACGGTCGTGGCGAGCTGGAATCCGGGCTGGGTAAGACCGGCCTCTCCAAATGCGGAGCGCATGGCGTACTTGTCACGCGCGAGATATGCCGCCTTCTCGCCAATGGATGGCAGACCGAGTTCTGCGGCCACGGCAGCCGCCGCGGGCACACTCTGCTCGACGAAAGTAACAATGCCGCTTACGGGTTCCCCTTCCTCCGCAACCAGTGCTCGAACCGCGGCGACCGTCTCTTCAATACTGGTGGTGTCCGCGGACACTACGCGATCGACATAAGAGCTCTCCCAGGTGGCGTCTTTCATCACCATCAAGAGACGCTCGCCGTGCTCCCTGGCGTAGTCCCGCACCCGAGCCAGATGCTTACGTCGGCTGAGATTTCGCGTGTGCAGAAGGAGAATGCTCACAGTCTCGTTTTCCTCAATTGCTGGACGGGTGTGCCCCACCGGCGGGCGCGAGAGGCAGCGTTGGTCGCCTGAACCACCATTCGCGATCAACTTGGACATCAAGTGCAATCACTGCCAATAAGCCGTGCCTGGACGGGAATTGGGGTGAAGGAAACTAGTGCCGGGATGATCAGAACATGCTAGCGTTCGGCCAGTCAATCACTCGGGGGTGATATGCGTGCTATTTGCGGTTCTGCTCTCGAGGTATCACGCAAGCAAGGGAGCAACCGCGCATGCCCCGCAATGTCACCATTGGCAACTCAGTCATCGCTGATAGCTCGCCCGCCTATGTCATAGCCGAGATCGGGCACAATCATGGCGGTGATTTGGAGAAGGCGGCCGACCTGATCCGTATGGCTGCGGAATCCGGTGCGGACGCAGCGAAGCTGCAGAAGCGTGACAACAAGGCCCTCTTCACCAAGGCCATGTACAACGAGCCCTACACGGGCCGGAACAGCTTCGGGGCAACCTACGGTGAACACCGTGAGGCTGTGGAGTTCGGTGCCGGTGAGTACCGTCAACTCGCCGAACTGGCGGGCGAGTTGGGAATCGACTTCTTTTCGACTGCTTTTGACTTCCCGAGTGTGGACTTCCTTGCGGAGCTCAACGTCCCCGCCATTAAGATCGCTTCCGGCGATCTGACCAATACCCCGCTGCTGGCCTACGCCGCCAAGACGGGCATTCCCCTCATCGTGAGCACCGGTGGCGCGGACATGGAGGAGGTCCGCCGGGCCGTCGACACGGTCGCCCCGCTCAATGACCAGCTCGCGCTGCTCCAGTGCACTGCTGCGTACCCCGCCACCCCCGACGTGCTGAACCTCTCCGTGGTCAGCACCTACCGCGAGGAGTTTCCGCACGTGGTGGTGGGTCTGTCGGGCCACGACGTCGAGATCGAATCGAGCGTGATCGCCTACACGTTGGGCGCGCGAGTCGTCGAGAAGCACGTCACCCTGGACCGCACCCTGCCGGGCAGTGACCACCACTTCTCGCTCGAGGCAAGCCACCTGCGGGAGCTGGTGGATAGCCTGGAGCGGACCCGTTCATCTCTGGGCAGCCCCGAGAAGCGTCAGCTTCCCGTCGAGGCCCCTGCCCTGCGCAAGATGGCCAAGAAGCTCGTCGCCGCCCGCGACTTGAGCCCCGGGCACGTCCTCACGATCGAGGACATCGCCATCAAGTCCCCCGGCGGCGACGGCCTGCGTCCCTACCTGATCGACGAGGTGATCGGCCGTCCGCTGCCCACCGCGCTGGCCGCCGATGACGCGATCCACTTCGCCGACCTCGGGTGAGCCCCGTATGAGCGCACAGACCGACCTGACGGGACAGGTCGCGGTAGTGACCGGGGTCCTCGGCCGCCTGGGTGGGATATGGACGGACGCGCTCCTCGGCGCGGGCGCCACCGTGATCGGCATCGACCGAACCGTCGAAGTCCCGGAGAGCTTCGAGGGTGTGATCGCCTGTCATCCCAAGGGCCGCTTCCATCTCCTCGAAGCTGATGTCACGGACACCGACAGCCTGCGCACAGCACTGGACTCGTGCCTGGCAGCGGCGGGCTGCCCCACGGTTCTCGTCAACAATGCAGGCATTGACCAGCCTCCGACCGCCGTCGGCGGGAGCTGGCTCTTCGGCGAAATTCCAGCCGAGGTCTCCGAAGCAGTCCTGAACGTCAACGCGCTCGGGGTGCTCAGGGTGTGCCAGGTGTTCGGTTCGGAGATGGCCCGCAAGGGAGCGGGCTCCATCATCAACATCGGTTCGCTGTACGGCAGCATGGCGCCGGATCCCCGTCTGTACGAGCACCTGCCGCAGGATCCGCCGTTCCTCAAGCCGCCCGCCTACGGCATGTCCAAGGCAGGCGCCGCCGCGCTCACCCGCTATCTCGCAGCGCTGTGGGGGCCTCAGGGCGTACGCGTCAACACGCTGTCTCCCGGTGGAGTGCTGGGCGGACAGGACGCGCACTTCCGCGGCAAGTTCAGCGACCGCGTTCCGCTGCGGCGGATGGCCGAGGCCACCGACCTGACCGGGCCGCTGCTCTTCCTCGCCTCGGACATGAGCAGCTATGTGACCGGCACCGAGCTGCTGGTCGATGGCGGCTACGTCTGCTGGTGAGACCCAGTCCGCTGCTGGTGAGAACCGGTCCGCCGTACGTACTTCTGGAGAATCCATGAACGTCTCTCTCGCCTGGCTGCCCGCCGACGAGTTCACCCGCATCCTTGACGGCATCGACGACACGCACGATCGCAGTCGAGCCTTCGCCGATGCCTCCCGTATCAACACCCTGTACAGCATCATGCGCGCCGGCTCCGGACACCTCGGGTCCAGCTTCAGCGCCGCCGACACGGTCGCCTGGCTGCTGTTGCAGGAGATGCGGTCGCCCTGCACGCCCGACGGAGACATCTATTTCTCGTCCAAGGGCCACGACGCTCCCGGGCTCTACGCTGCACTGATCGGCCTCGGCGCACTGCCGCAGGAGAAGCTTCATCAGCTACGCCGGCTGGATGGGCTTCCCGGGCACCCTGACGTGAGCATCCCGCACATGCACGCCAACACGGGTTCCCTCGGCATGGGCATCTCCCGCGCCAAGGGGATGATCCTCGCTGACCGGCTGTCCGGTGCGAGCCGTCGCGTCTATGTCCTCACCGGCGACGGAGAGCTGCAGGAGGGCCAGAACTGGGAGGCCCTGGCGGGGGCGGTCCACCACTCCATGGGTGAACTGACCGTCATCGTCGACCACAATAAGATCCAGTCCGACACCTGGGTCGCCGATGTGAGCGATCTGGGCGACCTGGAGGCGAAGTTCCGATCCTTCGGCTGGGGCGTACTGCGCTGCGACGGCAACTCGGCGCAGGAGCTGGACCAAGCGTTCCGGCTCCGCGAAAAGGAGCACGCCGGGATGCCCGCCGTGGTTATCGCCGACACGGTGAAGGGCGCGGGTGCTACCACCTTCGCAGCCACATCGATGGCCGAGGGCGAGTGGCGCTACCGCTTCCACAGCGGTGCCCCGTCCCATGAGGATTACCTCGACGCACACCAGGAAATGGTCGCGTCGCTCAACGCGCTGCTCGGCCGGCACGGTCTGGCCCCGGTCATGCTGTCCCGTGCCGATGTGGACCTGCCGGTCAAGCCTTCGGGCCCGCAGCTCCCGCAGGTGTACGGCCGGGCCCTCCTGGACCGCGCTCGCACCGATGAGCGGATCGTCGCCCTGGACGCGGATCTGGTGCTCGACACCGGCCTGATCCCGTTCTCGGAGGCGCTGCCGCAGCGCTTCATCGAGTGCGGCATCGCGGAACAGGACATGGTCTCGATGGCCGGCGGTCTCGCCTCGCGCGGCCTGCTGCCCTTCGTGCACTCCTTCTCCTGCTTCCTCCATGCCCGCCCGAACGAGCAGATGTACACCAATGCGTCGGAGCACCGGAAGATCGTCTACGTGGGCTCCCTGGCCGGACTGATCCCAGCCGCGCCGGGCCACTCCCACCAGGCGGTGCGGGACATCAGCGCAGTGGGCTCCATTCCCGGTCTGGTCGTGCTGGAGCCCGCCAACTCCGCCGAGACCGAGGCAGCCGTCGACTACTGCGCCGACGCAGAGACGAGCACGTATCTGCGGCTTGTCAGCACGCCGGTCTCCGCGGCCGCCGAGGCGCTCGGAGCCGAGCCGCTGGCGGTCGGACGCGGCCGTGTCGTACGCCCCGGTGGCAGAACCGTGGCCATCGGTTCCGGGCCCATCATCCTGACGCAACTCCTCGGCGCAGCGCAGTTGTTGACCGAGGCGGGCGTCGACCTCACCGTGATCGCCCTGCCCTGGCTGAACCGGGTCGACTCCGACTGGCTCGCGGGCGTGGCAGCCGGAGCCGACGAGCTTTTTGTGGTCGAGAACCACTACACCCACGGCGGTCAGGCGGACCTGATCGCCCGCGCCCTCCTGGAGCTCGGCGGCGAGGGGACCCCGGCCTTCACCGGCATCGGCCTGACCGAAATACCCAAGTGCGGCACCGAGGCAGAGGTCCTCGACGCCCACGGACTCAGCGCGCAGCGGCTTGCCGGGCGTTTCCAGCAGCGCGTCCGCCCTACCGGCCACCGCTGACTGGCCGACCGCGCACCGCCCCATCACTAGAAGAGGAAACAACACCATGGACACTGTGTACAACGAGCTGCAGCGGCCCCCGCAGGACATCGTCGACGGCTTCCGGGAGTTGCTCGCCGAGTACAGCCCCAGCTGTGTCGTGACCGACGCCCAGCGTCGCGCCGGCGCCATCGGCGGATTTCAGGTGATTCGCCACGACCAGAAGATCGCTGGGCCCGCGTTCACCATCAACCTCTCGATCGACGACTGGGTCAACACCCTTCCGATCCTGTCCCGGGCCCAGCCCGGTGACGTCATCATCATGGCCTGCCACGGGTTGGCCACCACCGCCATGTGGGGCGGACTCACCGCGACGGTCTCCCACAAGTTCGGTGTGGCCGGGGCGATCATCGACGGCGCTGCCCGCGACGTCGACGAGATCCGCGACATTGGCTTCCCCCTCTGGTACCGCACCACCTCACCGCGGCAGTCGCCTGGCGCGGTCCACGACCGCATCGAGCCGGTCCAGGTGAACGTCCCCGTGTCGGTCGGTGGCCAGGTCATCTTCCCCGGCGACATAGTCGTGGCCGACGAGAACGGCGTGGCCACCGTGCCGTCCGCGAGCGCCAAGGACGTCCTGGACAACGCCCGCGGTGTGGCGGCCCGTGAGAACGAGATCCGCGACCGCATCAGCTCTGGTGCGACCGCCGCGGACCTGCGGGCCGAGTTCGGCAACCTCTGAGGAGAAGACGATGCGTCTCTACATCACTGGTGCCGACGGCAGCCTCGGCAAGGCCCTGTCGAAGGAGCTGAGCGCCGACCCCCGCACCGCCGAATGGGCCGTCAAGGGCGTCTCGGTCACCGACTTCGACATCGCTGACGAAGCGGCGGTCCTGGACTCGGTCGAGAGCTTCCGCCCGGACATCGTCCTGCACCTGGCTGCCATCTCCATCGTGGCCCCCTGTGAGACTGACCCGGGTCTTGCCCTGCGCGTCAACGTCTCGGGCGTTCACCAAGTGGCCGAAGCCTGCCGCAGCACCGGCAGCAAGATGGTCTACATCTCCAGCGACTACGTCTTCGACGGTGTGTCCGCCCCCGCGGAGGGCTACCGGGAGACGGACGTCCCCAACCCGCTCAGCGTGTACGGGCTGACCAAGCTGGTGGGTGAGCAGATCGCCGCCCACGTGCCGGAACACCTGGTCGTCCGTACGTCCTGGCTGTTCGGCGGCGCTGCCGAGAACAACGACGACGTACTGGCCACCATCAGGGCGGCCGAACGCGGCGAGCAGCAGGAGCTGATCGACGACCAGTACAGTCGACCGACTTACACGGTGGACCTGGCCCGCGCGATCATCCACTTGATCACGCGCGACACGTTCCCCACCGGCATCGTGCACGCCGCCAACAAGGGATGGGCGACTCGGTACGAACTCGGGGCGTACGCGCTGATGCAGTACGACCCCAAGCTCAACGCGGACCACCCGCCGACCGCGATCTCCTTCGACGACTGCGAGTTCGTCGGCGGCAGGCCGAAGACCTCTGCCTTCAACACTGACCGGCTCGCCGGCCTCGGCTTCACCATGCCCGGCTGGCAGGACGCCGTCGATCGGCACTGTGCCGTGCTGCACGGCCAGACCACTGCGGAAAGGACCACCCGATGAGTTTGCGCAACGGGCGTGCCCACAACACGACTTCGTGGAGAAACTGGGCTGGATCCGCCCAGTGCACACCCCACCGGCTGGTCCGCGCGAGCGACGAGGGCGACATAGTCGACGCCGTCCAGTATGCGGCGCAGCGCGGTCTGACGCTGCGGGCGGCCGGGACGGGACACTCTTTCAACCCCATCGCCACCACCAGCGGAGTACTGCTCGACCTGACCGGCTACACCGGCGTCGTGGCCCTCGACCCCGCGGCTCCCTCGGTGACGGTGCGCGGCGGCACCCTGCTCCGGGAACTCAACTGGGCCTTGGACAAGGCCGGTCTGGCGCTGGCCAACATGGGCACGCTGGAGGAGCAGACCATCGCGGGGGCCATCTCCACGGGCAACCACGGCAGCGGGCTGCAGCACCGTCCCTTCTCGGGGCACGTACTGGCGCTGACGCTGGTAACCGCCGACGGCAGCGTCCGTGAGTGCAGCCCCGAGAAGGACCCGGAGCTGTTCCGGGCCGCGGTGACCTCACTCGGTGCGCTGGGCGTCATTTCCACCGTCACCCTGCGCTGTGTTCCCAAGTTCAACCTCCGGGTGACTGAGGGCAGCCAGCCGCTGGACGGCATTCTTGAGGACATCGAGGCGTACGCCGGAAGCGCGGAGCACGCCACCTTCTCCCTCAAGGGCTGGAGCGACAACGCCTCGACGCTGAAGCTCGAGCCCACGGACGACCAGCCCTCCCCCGACGCTGCGCGCCGCCGCCGGGCCAACACTCTCGGCGAGGTCCGCTGCGCCACAGCGGGCCTGGCGGGCCGGATCGACCAGCGGGCCATACAGCGGATCATGACGGCTCAACTGGGCGGCAGCTCCGGCCCGGCCGACTACGTCGACGTCAGCTACAACGCCTTCACGTTCCCGCAACCAGTCAAGTTCCTCTCCCTGGAGTACGCCCTGCCGCTGACGCGGGCCACGGACGCGGTGCGCTTCGTGCACGAGGACGTCAAGCGCTTCGGACTGCGCACGCCGTACTCGATCACCGTGCGTTTCGGTGCGGGTGACGACTTCCTGCTCAGCCCGGCTCAGGGGCGTACGACGGCCTATGTGAACATCACTGTCCCGCGGACCGTCGGCTACACCGAACTGCTGCGCGTCTTCGAGGCGGCCTTGCAGGAGCACGACGGTCGGCCGCACTGGGGCAAGGCGCACACCGCGACGGCAGAGACGGTCGCCGACCTCTACCCCGGCTGGAAGGCATTCCAGGACATCCGGGCCGAGCTCGACCCCGACGCCATGTTCACCAGCGACTACCTCAGGCGTGTGCTCGGCGGCGCGCGTGACGCACGCTGATGACCACGGACACGTTCCTGCTGGACTTCGACGGGCTTGTCTGCGACACGGAACGCGCCGCGCACCAGTCGTGGGAGCTGCTCTACGACCGGCACGGCCAGGTCTTTCCCCCTGACGTCTGGGGGGCGATGGCGGGCCGGGCAACCGGGGAGTCGTACGCCGCGCAGGACCTGGCCGGCCGGCTCGGCCGAGACCTGTCCGCCGGTGAACTGGCGGAGCGGCGCCGGGAGAAGGCCCGGCTCGCGGATGCCGAACCCCTGCGGCCCGGGGTGGCCCAGTTGCTGGACAGCGCCGCGCACCGGGGGATCCGGTGCGCGGTGGTCTCCAGCTCCCACCAGGACTGGGTGCTCGGTCATCTCGAGCGGCTGCAAGTGCTCGACCGGTTCACCGCGGTAGTCACGGGCGAGCAGGTCCAGGCCCGTAAACCCGCCCCGGATCTCTATCTGCGTGCGCTCGAACTGCTGGGCGCAGGACCGGACACGAGCCTCGCCTTTGAGGACTCGCCCATCGGCGTCGCCGCAGCCAAGGCCGCCGGGCTGACGTGTGTGGCGGTACCCGGGGCGCGGGGCACGCGCGCCGCGCTGACGGCGGCCGACCTGGTCCTCGACAGCCTTGAACAGCTGGAACGGTTCGACGTTCCGAGTATGACAGCGAAGGTGACATCCGCATGACGACGGAACAAGAGCTCGATGCTACCGCCATGTCGATCATGGACTCGCTGGTGCGTGACGACCGCGCCCGGCCCGACTGGCTGTGGCGCAGTGGGGCACTGGTCCCCTGGGCGGACGCGAACATCCACGTCAACGCCGTGGGACACGCGTCGGTCGCCTCGGTCTTCGAGGGCATAAAGGCGTATGTGTCGCACGATGGGACCCGGCTGCTGGTCTTCCGTCTCGAGGAGCACCTCAGGCGCCTGTACGAGTCCGCGCGGATCGTCAGGCTGGAGATCCCGTACGGATTCGAGACGCTGCGCGACGCCGTCATCGAGGTCCTGCGCGCCAACGCGTACCGCGAGGACGTCTATTTGCGGCCCTGGGCGTTCCCAGCCGGCATCGTCCAGGAGCAGATGGTGCCGGCGGGCGTAACGTGCGAACTCATCGTGGACAGCTGGACGTTTCAAAGCGGTCTCGGCGCCGAGCGCGGCTGCCGCGCGGCGGTGAGTTCCTGGACTCGTATCAATGAGGCGTCCATGCCGCCGCGGGTCAAGGCATTCTCGAACTACCACAACGGTCGGCTCGCCATGATCGAAGCGCGCGAGAACGGCCATGACTGGCCGATCCTCCTGAACGAGCGCGGGAAGGTCAGCGAAGGGCCGGGTGCCTGCATTGCCATCGTCCGCGATGGGGTGGTCTCAACTCCTTCCACCACCAGTGGAATCCTGGAGAGTCTGACCCGCGAGACCTCGATCACTCTGCTGCGCGAACTGGGGCACACGGTCGTCGAGCGTGATGTCGATCGTACCGAGCTCTATCTGGCGGACGAGGTGTTCTTCATGGGCACCGGGTGGGAGATCCTGCCAGTGACCTGGGTGGATGGCCTCAAGGTGGGGGAGGGCGCCACCGGTCCTGTGACACGTGCGTTGGAAGGTGCGTACGGCTCCGTGGTGAGGGGCGAATCCCCGGAGCATGCAGACTGGTTGACCGAGATCCCCTTCTGATCGTCCCTCGGGGGCGGACGCCGCTTCTCGGCTCACGTTCGAGCGCAGTATCCGCCCCGGCTGTCGATCCCGGCACTGTGCTGCGATGATGCTCGCCACCGGCGACCGACAGCCACCCACACGCGCGTAGGAGAGAGTGCTTTGACCACGACCGATACTGAGATTTCAGTGCCTTGGGCCGAGGAAACACCTCAGGACGCGGCGCGGCAGCCATCTCCTTCGAGACTGTCGGCCGCCGATGTACTGACACTGGGCAATGCGGTCTGTGGGTTCTCCTCGATCTACTTCATCACCACGACTGTCTTGGTCCCCTACCTCACTGACGGCCAGGCTCAGGGCACGCTGCGGCAAGGTGCCGCCACGGCCGTCATGCTCATCCTCATGGCTTCGCTCTTCGACCTGTGTGACGGTCTGGTCGCGCGGAGGTTCCGCAGTTCCGGAATGGGAGCGGAGCTCGACAACCTCTCGGACCTGATCAGCTTCGGTCTCGCGCCCGCCTATTTCGTGATGGTGTGGGGGCTCGTGAGCGAGGGCTCGCACTTGGGCCTGGCCGTCGTTGGCGCGGTTGCCGTACTTTTGGCCGGATTGCTGCGCCTGGCCCGCTTCTCCGTTGCCGCGATGCAGGACGGCATGTTCCAGGGCATGCCGATCCCGTTCGCCGCGCTCACCGTTGTTTCGGTTGTCCTGCTCGAACTTCCCTTCGCGGTCACCCTCATTGCGGTGATTGGTGTTGCGTGGCTCATGGTGAGCCGGGTGGAGTACCCGAAGCCCACTGGCAGGATGGCGATCGCCACGGTCGGGTGGGCAGCCATCAACATCGGCTGCCTGGTCGCCTGGGCCGCCGATGCCCCCGGGGCTGAGGGCCTTCTGGTGACTGGCTGTGCGCTCCAGCTCACCCTGGCGGCACTGCTGCCGCTGTTCGCCACGGCGCGTCGCATCAACACGACGCGCAACATGCGCTCGGCGTAGCGAGCCGGAGTCCGGAGCAGTCCGACCGAGGCCGCGATTCCGGCACCGGCCGGCAGTCCCCTCCAGGACTTTTAATCCATTGGTTGTGGGTTCGAGTCCCACACGGTCTACCGAGAGCGGGAACGGGGAAACCCCCTCTGACCTGCTACGCAGCGTCCGAGCCCGCCTTGGTGGGCTCGGACGCCGTTTCGGGCAGGGTGACTTCGAAGCAGCAGCCGCCCGCCACATTGCGTACGGCCGTCCGTCCCTGGTGGGCCTCGACGATGCCGCGCACGATGGCCAGGCCGAGGCCCGCTCCGGCCGGGGGCGTGCGGGCGTGGGTGCCCCGCCAGCCGGTGTCGAAGACCCGGGACAGGTCCTGTTCCGGGATGCCGCCGCAGCCGTCGGTGACGGACAGGACGACACCGTCCTTCGAGCGCCGCGCGGCCACCGCGACAGTGCCGTCGGCGGGAGTGCGGCGGATCGCGTTGACCAGGAGGTTGCCCAGGACGCGGCTCATCTCTTTGCTGTCGACCTCGACGGGTACGGCGTCGACGCGGTCGCCGACGAGGCGTACGCCGTGTTCGCGGGCCAGTGGGTCCGCTCCGGCGAGGGCGTCGCCGACCAGGTCGTAGGCGGAGATCCGGGCGGGGCTCAGGGTGAGGGCGCCTGCGTGGATGCGGGAGAGTTCGAAGAGGTCGCCGACCATGGAGTTGAGGCGCTCCACCTCGGTGCGGATCTGGCGCAGATAGCGGTCGGGGTCGGCCGCGACGCCGTCCTCCAGGGCCTCGGACATGGCACGCAGGCCGGCGAGAGGCGTGCGCAGGTCGTGGGAGATCCAGGCGACGAGTTCACGCCGGGACGCCTCCAGGGCACGTTCGCGCTCGCGGGACTCGGCGAGCTTGGCGCTGGTGGCCTCCAACTGGCGGGTCAGGGCGGCCAGTTCCGCGGTCGTGGGCCGCGCGGGCGCCGCGAAGCTGCCGCCGTCACCGAAGGAGCGGGCCGCCTCGGTCAGGGCCTCGCTGCGGGCGACCACCCAGCGGCCGAGCAGCAGCGCGGTGGCGAGCGAGACGACCGCGGCCATCGCCACGACGATCGCGACGACGTTCAGGTCGTGCCGGGACAGGAACATCTCCCAGGCCACGAGGAGCGTCCCGGCCAGCATCGCCAGCACGGCGACGGCGGCCACCACGGTCAGCGACCAGGTGAGCGAGCGGTGCCGCAGCAGGCGCAGTGCGAGGGCGCCGAGGAGCCCGGCCGATGCCGCGCCGGCGAAGGCGATCAGGGCGATGAGGAGGATGTCCAGCACGGGGGATCAGCCTTCGGCTCTCATGGCTTGTCCGGTCTCATGGGTTGTCCGCTTTCATGGGCTGCCCGGACCGGCTCGCGGACGCGTCATCCGGTACGTCGAGGCGGTAGCCCACGCCCCACACCGTCTGGATGAGCCGCGGCCTGGCCGGGTCGTCCTCCACTTTGCCGCGCAGCCGGCGGATGTGGACCGTGACGGTGGACAGGTCGCCGAACTCCCAGCCCCACACCTCACGTATCAGCTCCTCCCGGCTGAACGCCTGGCCCGGGTGGCGCAGGAAGAAGGTGAGCAGGTCGAACTCGCGAATCGTCAGGGCCAGTTCGGCCTCGCCCTTCGTTGCGCGGCGGGCCACCGGGTCCACCGAGAGACCGGCCGCCCGCAGGGGTGCGCCGGGATCGGGGGACCGGCCGGCGTGGCTGCGGCGCAGAACCGACTCGACGCGCAGGACGAGCTCGCGGGGGCTGAACGGCTTGGTGACGTAGTCGTCGGCGCCTATCTCCAGGCCCAGGATCCGGTCGTCCTCGTCGCCGAGGGCCGTGAGCATGACGACCGGCACCGGCCCCCTGGCGCGCAGCCTGCGGCAGACCTCCAGGCCGTCCATGCCGGGCAGCATCAGGTCCAGGACGACGAGGTCGGGCCAGTGCCGCGTGGCGCACTCCAGCGCGGCGGGGCCGTCATTGGCGCGGTCGACGGTGTACCCGGCCCGGGTCAGATATCCCGTGACCACCTCGGCCACGGTCGGATCGTCGTCCACGACGAGCACACGGAGCCCGGTACCCGGGGCGTCCTGCGGCGATGTCTGCATACGCCCAGCCTCGCACCGGTCGGCGGGGGTCGTATCGCCCGGACCCCGTCCGACGCTCGACGTCCCTGTTTCGTAAGAACCTGAAGTCCCTTATGTGCCAATTGAGTTCGTAAGGTGAGTGACGTGACCAACGCTCTCTCACCACCAGCACCTTCACTAACACCAGCAGCGTCACCATCACCAGCAGCGGCAGCCGAGCCACGGATGAGCAAGTCCGCGTTCCGGGTCGGGGACGAAGTCCTCCACTACCGAGAAGGTGACAACGCGGGAATCGTCGTCGCCGTACGGCGACCGTGGTGGGCCTTCTTCGGGCGCGTCCACTGGGTCCAGTGGCGCGATGGTGTCCTCCCCGTCCCGATGCACAACGGGCTGCGGCTGGTGGCCGAAGCGCGGCAGGCCGAAGCCCGGCAGGTCGAAGGCGGGGAGGCCGCGTGAGCGCAAGCGCCCCGAAGCGGGGGGACACTTCGAAGCGCCGTCCGGTGGGCAGGCCGCTGGCCGTCGGCGCACTGATCGTCGCTGTCATCGTGGTGGTAGGGGCGGGGCTGTACTGGTTCCAGCCGTGGAAGGCGTGGCAGGACGAGACCGTACGGGAAGGGCTGCCTGTCGCCGGCGGTACACGGGCAGCCGAATCGCCCTCCCCCGGCGCCTCCGAGCCCACGTCCGCGCCCTCGCCCCCACGGAAGCCGCGGACGCTGGCGACCGGCAAGCTGATCAGCCATGAGCATCGCACCACCGGCACGGTCAAGGTGCTGCGTCTGCCCGACGGCTCCCGCACTCTGCGGCTGGAGGACCTGGACACCAGCAACGGCCCCGACCTTCACGTCTGGATCACCGACGCCCCGGTCATGGAGGGCAAGGCGGGCTGGAGCGTCTTCGACGACGGCGCGTACGACAGCCTCGGCAAGCTCAAAGGCAACAAGGGCGACCAGAACTACGCCCTGCCCGACGGCCTCGACCTGGACCGATTCACCAGCGTGAGCATCTGGTGCGACCGCTTCGACGTCTCCTTCGGCGCCGCCGAGCTCAGGCGCGTATGACCTCGTTCGAGCGCCCGCGTCGCGGCCGGGCGCATCGTGCGCGGCCGTGAGCACACGGACTGGCGAATCGTCCCACCGGGCCTTCACCGAGGCGATGCCCGCCAGCTTCTGGGCCGGCGCCGCGGGCGTCCTGGCCGCGGCCGTACTCGCCGTCGTCCTCATCAGGGACGGCAAGTCGCCCACTGCCGCTGCCGGGGATGAGCCGGCGGAGGCCGAGGCCCCCCGGGCCGATGACCTGACCACGGCAGCGTAAGCGCCCCGGCCGGTCGGCCGACCCGCACGCCACCGACCAGGCCGTACGGTACGCCACGACGACGCCCCGCCCCGCCTGGCTTAGGCCCGGCGGGGCGCCGCCGTGGCGATGGCCGGTCGGCTCCTACGTGCGGCTGCCCGCGAGCGGATTCGACTTCCGCGCGCAGCCGCCTGCGAGTGATTTGGCGCGGTTCTGCGTGCGGCTGCCTGCCAGCGGACCGGCCCGGTTCCGTGGGGGCTGCTCGCATACGGCCTGGTTCGCTTCCACGCGTGGCCGCTCGCGTGCGGATCGGCCCGCTTCTGTGTGCGGCTGCCCGCAAGCGGACGGGTCCGGTTCCAGGTGCAGCTGCTCGCAAGCGGACTGGCTCCGGGTCCGCGCGGGCTGCCCGCAAGCGGACTGGCCCGGTTGGGCGTGTGGCGGCCCGTGTGCGGCCTAGTCCCCTTCTGCGTACGCCTGCCTGCATGCGGACTGGCCTCGGTTCCACGTGCAGCCGCTTGCAGGCGGACTGGCCCGGTTGGGCGTGTGGCGGCCCGTGTGCGGCCTAGTCCCCTTCTGCGTACGCCTGCCTGCATGCGGACTGGCCTCGGTTCCACGT